>JBAWGU010000353.1:0-9566 GCA_049593215.1 Pyrinomonadaceae bacterium | reverse complement strand
GAACCCTACGTCTTCGTTACCGCACAAGCTACTGCCAATTGCAAACCGCAATAGTTGTTTAGATCAAAGGGAGACGTGGAAAATTTTCCGGCGTCTCCCCTGACCCACGCCACCCCTCCCCTCAGACAGGTGACGGACGACCATGAGCGCGTGCCCATGGAACTCAAAAAAATTCAGGAACGCTCAAGCCTCACTTAATGAAAGCCGTCGCTGCCGCTTTCGTGAGAACAGTTCTGCCAATGATTCAAAAAATACGTGCGCTCGAATAAACATTTTTTGATTGAGAAGCGGCATTGGCCCTGCCGTATAACTGCCAGCTAGACAAAACGAGAAGTCGCACATTATTCTCAGATTTCGGAAACACCGTTGCGGAGAGGTCAATGGAACAGAGCGACAAGGATTTGTTGCTGGCTTGCAAGCGCGGGGATGAGCGTGCATGGGAGGCGCTGGTAAAACGCTACCAGCGTTTAATCTACGCCGTACCGCGCCGCGCGGGTCTGGATGAAGACCGGGCCGCAGAAGTTTTTCAGGAAGTCTTCGCAACCCTCTTTGAAAAGCTGGATGACATAGAGCAACCCGAACGCATACACGCCTGGCTGGTGACGACCGCGCGGCGCAAAACATGGCGTCTCATCAGCCGTGAACAGGTCATGCGCAGGTCTGTGATTATTGATGACGATGAAGCTGATGCTGAGCTAAATGATCTGCCCGCCGACGCGCCGTTGCCCGACGAGGTGTTGATACAACTCGAAGAGCAGCACCGCGTGCGCACAGCCCTCTCTTCCATGGACGAACGCTGCCATAAACTTTTGACGCTCCTCTTCTACAGAGACGAGCCGCCGTCTTACGCAGAGATTGCCGCCTCTATAGGGACTACGGAAGGCAGCATCGGCCCGACGCGCGCACGCTGTTTACAGAAGTTGATGAAATTGCTGGAAGACTGAAAAACATGGGGGTAAAAGAGGAAATGGGGAAGAGGAGAAAGGAGAAGGCAAGTCGCCTTTGTCCTTCCCTTTTACCCTTTTACCCATTTTCCCTTTGCCCTCAATTATTTTTGTATTTTGGATTCGCTCCCCTGCACTGTTGAGGTAGCGTTGGCCTGTTGAGCCGACTGGAGCAAAGCATGAGCATCCTTCCAAAACATCTTAAATTCGAGCAGCTTGCTGACTTGGCCGAAGGGCGGTTGGACGATGCTGTGGGCGCAGAGACTCAGGCTCATCTGGATGAGTGCGAGCGTTGCGCGGCATCACTCTCGCGCCTTCAACAGACAATCGGCCTGATGCGCGCGGACAATTCCGTTGATGCGCCGCGCGACGTGCTGGCCTATGCCGTCAATCTCTTCCAAAAACGGCCCGCAAAGCACAGGGCTGTGCGCCGCGTGCTGGCTCTGCTCAATTTCGACTCGGTGCAACAGACGCCGGCGTTCGGCGTTCGCTCAGGCGCTCAGGCCGCTCGCCAACTGCTCTACAGCGCGGGCGAGAATGATATTGATTTGCGTGTGACGCAGAGCGGCGAAGCATGGGTCGTGTCCGGGCAGGTGCTTGGCGAGTGCGCGGGCGGCGAGGTTGAGCTAACGGGCGAGAGCGGAGAGGCAAACGCGAGCTTGAATGAGCAATGCGAATTTTCTCTCGCGCCGCTCCCGACAGGCAGCTACACACTTCATCTTCGCCTGACGGACGCAGAGATCGAAGTCCCTGAATTTCAACTAAAAGCATAAAGCGTAAAAAGTTTATGGAGCGTGCAGAGCTGGCGGCGCGTCTCGTTGAGGCAGACGATGCAGCGCGTGCTGCATTGTTGAGGGATAACTCTGCGCTCGCAGATACGGAACTCGCTTACGCGCTCAAAGATATTTGCTGGGACTCATGGACATGGCAGCCTGCTCGCGCAACGGGCGCGGCTGCCGGGCTGGAAGCTCTCTCACGCGTCACGGAAGATGAAGAGATTGCTGCTCTGGCGGCATGGGTCGCAGGCATCGCAGAGATTGTCAACGGGCAGATGGAACGCGCCATCGCGCATCTTGATGAAGCGGAGGCGCGTTTTAACTCTCTAGGCAAATCGCACACGAGCGCCGCCACGCAAAATTCAAAACTCTACGCTCTCGCATTGCTTGGACGCTACGATCAGGCGATTGAGTGCGGACTGCGCGCACGCGAGCTTTTCCTCGCGCATGGCGACTTGCTCGCCGCAGGCAAGATTGAAGTAAACATTGGCAACATCTATTTCCGCCGTGATCGCTACAGAGAAGCCGAGCAGTTTCAAAGCGCCGCGCGCGAGCGTTTCACAGCCCTGCATGACGAGTCGCTGCTGGCAGTAATTAACAACTGCCTCGCCAACACTCATTCATCACTTCACAAATTCCGCTCCGCAGAAGACCTCTACAAAGAGGCTCTCTCAAGCGCAGAGTCGGCGGGGCTTTCTGTCACGCAAGCTGAAATCGAAGGCAACATGGGCAACCTCGCGCTGCTGCAAGGTCGCTATGATCGCGCGCTGGATTTTCTGGAACGCTCGCGCCGCAAATACACTGCGCTTGGGATGCCGCATCAATCCGCTATCGCAGAAATGGAAATTGCCGACGCCTACCTTGAACTGAACCTCGCCCCCGAAGCTGCCGCCATTTACGAGCGAGTCATTCCGACCTTTTCCGGGTTGGGGATGAGAGCGGAACAGGCACGCGCGCTTGCAAACTACGGGCGCGTCTCTGTTGTGATGGGGCAGATAAGTCGCGCGCTCAGTCTGCTTGGCGAAGCGGAGAAGCTTTACGCGGATGAGAGAAACAGCGTCGGCGCGGCTCTGGTCCACCTGACGCTCGCGCAGCTTTATTACAAGCAGAAAAATTACGCGCTCTCCGGTCGTCTTGCAGAGGAAGCGGAAGCTCCTTTTCAAGCTGCCGGAACGTGGCGACGGCTGCTGATGGCGCGCTGGTTGCGCGGCGAATCCCTGCGCGCGGAAGGCCGTCTCGAAGATGCGCGCTCAATTCTTTTAGCAACATTTCACGACGCGGAAGTTCAAGCGCAGCCGCAGGTGGCACAGCACTGCCACACCTCGCTCGGTCTGCTTTCCGCAGCGACGGGCGACCGCCGCTGCGCGGAAGCTTCGTTCAAACGCGCGGTCGAGTTGATTGAAGATTTGCGCGCGCCGCTGCCTGCCGAAGAGTTTCGCACAGCCTTCTTCGCAGACAAGCTTGTGCCTTACGACGAGCTTGTGCGCCTCTGTTTGTCCGATGAAAGCAGAGACCGCTCTGCCGAAGCTTTAGGGTTTGTAGAGCGTGCGCGCTCGCGCGCTTTAGTCGAAATGCTTGGCGGCTCTTTGCGCGTTCCCGTTCAGCCGCGCGACACATTCGAGGCGGGCCTCGTGGCTCAACTCGAAGAACTGCGCGAAGAGTTAAGCTGGTTCTACAGCCGCATCAATCGTTCGTCGCAAGCAGAGGCATCGCGTGGAAGCATCGAGATGGATGGGCTGCACGAAGAGATTCGTGAGCGCGAGACGAAGACGCTTGAGATTACGCGCCAGCTTCAACACTCAGGCGACGGCACGCTCACACATACGGAAGCATTCGACACAGGTAAGCTTCAGAGCGATCTTGGTGAAGAGACCGCGCTCGTCGAGTACACGTGTTTGGACGGCGAGCTGCTCGCGTTCGTGTTGACGAACGAAGGCGTTGAGGTCGTTCGCAATCTCTGTCGTGAGGAAGAGGCGACGGCTGCGCTCGAACAGTTTCGTTTTCAGATAGACGCGCTGCGCTACGGGGCCGCGCGGATGCGCAAGCACCTGACGAATCTTCGAGAGCGCGTCCTTCATCATCTTCAAACTCTTTACGACCTCTTGCTCCGCCCCGTTGAAGAGCGCATCGGCGAAAGGCGGCTGGCCTTTGTGCCGCACCGCGCGCTTCATTACGTGCCGTTTCACGCGCTGCATGACGGCGCAAGTTATTTGATTGAGCGGCGCGAAGTCTCTTACGCGCCGAGCGCAATCGTGCTGCATCATTGTCTCTCAAAACCGCAGGGCGAGATTTCGCGTGCGCTGCTCCTCGGCGTGGCGGACGAACAGACTCCGCGCGTGATTGACGAGATAGAGATGCTCGCCCCGCTTTTTCCGGAATCCCTCGCGCTCTTAAACGGCGAGGCCACGCTCGCGGCCCTACGCGAGCACGCGCCCGAAGCGAATATTTTGCATCTGGCCTGTCACGGACAGTTTCGTCCTGACAACCCGCTCTTCTCTTCCCTGCGGCTGGGCGACGGCTGGCTGACGGTGCGCGACGCTTACAAACTCAACCTGCATTGCGAGATGGTCACGCTCAGCGCGTGCGAGACGGGCGTGAGCGCGGTTGCGCCCGGCGACGAATTGATGGGGCTGGCGCGCGGCTTCTTCTCTGCGGGCGTGCCCACGCTGCTGCTCAGCCTGTGGACGGTTGATGATGAAGCGACGGCGCATTTGATGGCTTCGTTCTACACAAAGCTCCGCGCAGGCAACGCTCCGGCTGCGGCCCTACGTCAAGCACAATTGGACCTAATGAAAGAAGAGGCTCATCCCTATTTCTGGTCCCCATTCGTGCTCCTCGGCAGATGGTAATTAGGTAGGGACAAGCCCTCGGCCCGCTCAATTCACAGCAGAATTCAAACAGGATGGACAGGATAGACAGGATAAAGAAAATGATTGACTCATTGGCTCATTAACCCATTGATTCATTGAGCCAATGAGTGAATGAGTTAATGCTTTATCCTGTTCATCCTGTCCATCCTGTTAATTTATTGTTTGAGCAACAGACGGGCAGGGACAAGCCCTGCCCCTACAATTTTTTGCTAGCATCCGCAAGCCATTTTGCTGCATCAAAGACTTTCGCCCCCACGCTTTCAAAATCATTCCTTCAACAATGTATTTTAAGCTTCGAGTCACGCACTGTTACTTTGGCCAGGAAAGTCTTGACCGAAGACCATTCAAAATGGGCCGCAAATTACCTCTATTGCTGATTCTTCTCTCGCTCCTTTTGGTGGGGCTGTGGAGCGGCGCGCGCTCGTTTCCCGCTCAGGCTGGCGGGAGCGACGATGATGCGACATTCGTGCCCGGCGAAGTTGTCGTGCGGCTGACAGACGCGGCTGTGCTTCCCGCAGTGGCCGCGCAGTACAATCTTGACCCGACCCCGCTTGACCATTTCGGCTCGCGCGCAATCTATCGCCTGCGCATACTCGATGGCGCTCCTGTTCCTGACAAAGTTGCTGCCCTGCTCGCAGACACGCAAAAGCGCATCACCTATGCAGAGCCTAACTATCAGTACAAGCCGCCGGAGTTTCGCGGTAATTCATGGACCATTGGAAACTCCTGGACAATCGGCGGCGACGCGAACGCTTACGCGGCACAGTGGGCACCGCAGAAAATTCATCTCTCTCAGGCACACGCGGTGACGCGCGGCGCGGGAATCAAAGTCGCGGTCTTGGACACAGGCGTTGACCTCACGCACCCGTCTCTCGTAGGCCATCTCATGCAGGGGCACGACTTCGTTGACGACGACGATGATCCGAGCGAAGTCGGAGATCAAACAACTGGTCCATACGGTCATGGCACACACGTCGCGGGCCTGATTGCGCTCGTCGCTCCTGATGCCAAAATCATGCCGCTCAGAGTTCTGGACCAGCAGGGGCAAACGAACGTCTGGATTCTGGCAGACGCACTGGCTTATGCAGTCAACCCGGATGGCGACCCCAACACGAATGACGGTGTGGATGTCATCAATCTGAGTTTGGGCACACTGCGCCGGACGAGCCTGCTCAGCGATATTTTGAAGAGAGCGTGCGATGGTCCGGCAGGGGCTAATGATGATTTTCCGGAGTTGGGGAAAGCTGGCGTCGTCGCCGTGGCGGCAGCCGGTAACAATGGCAATGAGGTTGAAGAATACCCTGCTGCTGAGAATGTCAACGGTCTGATAGCGATTGGCGCAAGCACTTCAGATGATACTACTGCTGAGTTTTCCACTTACGGCTGGGTGAAAGTGGCTGCTCCCGGTCAACTCATCTTGAGCACTGTGCCCGCCGGACAGTATGGGACGTGGAGCGGCACGTCTATGGCCGCGCCGATTGCGGCTGGTGAAGCTGCACTGATTCGCGCAGCGTTTCCGAATCTGCGCTCTGATAAGGTGGTCAGGCAGATAGAGCGCACGAGCGACGACATACAAGGCAATATCAGAAAGCGCATTAATGCCGGAGCAGCCGTCACCACTTCGCCTGAAGATTCTCCGTCGCCGACACCAACTCCCACCCCTACGCCGACAGCGACACCTACTCCCACGCCTAGCCCAACAGCAACGCCAACGCCTACTCCGACCGCGACGCCCACGCCAACGCCCACGCCAAGCTCGATTAACGCGATTGACGAGGCGCAGTATTTCGTCGCACAACATTATCAGGACTTTCTCAATCGCCAACCCGATCAGGCCGGACTCGATTACTGGACCAGCCAGATCGCACAGTGCGGCAACGATGAGCTGTGCGTGCGCGCGCAAAGAATAAGCATCAGCGCGGCCTTCTTCATCGAATTGGAGTTTCAGGAGACAGGCTCTTTCGTTTATCGCATCTACAAGGCTTCGCTTGGCGTGCAGCCCTCCTACGCGCAGTTCACCTTAGACCGCAGCCACGTCATCGGCGGCGCGAGCCTTGAGACCAGCAAACAGCAGTTCGCTGACGAATGGGTCACACGCACTTCATTCCTGCAAGCCTACCCGCAATCAATGGACGCGACGGCTTTCGTCAACCAGCTCTACAACACGGCGGGCCTCTTCCCCTACAACGCTGAGCGCACACTGCAAATCAACGCGATGGTGACCGGAGGCAAGACCCGCGCACAGGTCTTGCGAGATGTGATAGAGATACAGGAGTTCAAGACCGCAGAGTACAACCCGTCTTTTGTGATGATGCAGTACTATGGCTATCTCAGAAGAGATTACGATCAGGGCGGCTACGATTTCTGGCTCAACGTCTTGAATAACCGCGAGCCTAACAACTACAGAGGCATGGTCTGCTCTTTTATCACCTCAGCAGAGTATCAACTACGCTTCGGCTCAGTCGTGACGCACAGCAATGCTGAGTGTAGCAGTCCTTAAATCCTACTGTCCGAAATTATCCCTTCAATCAAATGTAAAAGGCCACTGTTTAAGTGGCCTTTTCTGTTCTTGAATGATGCCCCCGGCACGACTTGAACGTGCGACCCCCTGCTTAGGAGGCAGGTGCTCTATCCACTGAGCTACGGGAGCGTGTGTTTGAAATTATCAGATGAGCGCCTGCGCAGTCCAGCCTTGCTAAGATTGATACTTGATGAGCGAGCGCACGTCGTAGCCTTCCAACTTTTTACGTCCCGGCAAGAATTCCAATTCGACAACGAAGACCAGACCGGCCACTTCACCGCCCAGACCTTCGACCAGCTTACAGACAGCTTTTGCGGTGCCGCCCGTTGCCAGCAAGTCGTCTGCGATGAGGACGCGATGGTCGTTGCCGATGGCGTCGCGGTGAATCTCCAGAGTGTCCTGCCCGTACTCAAGATCGTAAGAGATGGAAGCGCACTCTGCCGGAAGCTTGCGCGGCTTGCGCACGGGCACAAAGCCTGCGCCCATGTGATAGGCCAGAGCGGGCGCGAAAATAAATCCGCGCGCTTCTATGCCAATGACCACATCAACCTGCTCGCCGTCAAACTGCGCCGCGAGCGCGTCAACAGTCTTGCGCAATCCTTCAGGATGCTTGAGCAGCGTCGTGATGTCATAAAAATTGATGCCGGGCTTTGGGAAATCCGGCACTTCGCGGATCAATGCTTTGAGTTCATCCATATCCGTTCACAGACGAATTCCCGGCCCGCTCCTTTATCGAAATGGGCCGGGACATTCTTATCTTTCTCACACCTGAAACTTTGAGACGCGACGCGCGAGGGCACGCGCCCGCCCGGGCAAGGCCGAGATTCAAAGGGCCAACTCAAGCGCCGTTGTCTCTCGTCGTCAGCATGTCCCTTTGAAAGACGACGAAACAAACAAAGGCTCAAATTGATTATACGTTGGCAGGGCTGCCGCCAACGCCGCCTCCGGTCCCGGTGCCGCCAGTCCCGCCGCCGCCATCGCCCGCGCCGCACGTCAGGTCCATAAAGGCGACAGCCTGTGCGATTGCGTTCGCTGCATCACCACGACGAAGCAGTTTGAGAATTCCGGTCACGCCCAGCAGGAGCGGACGAATCTGCGCGGGGTAGTTTTTGCAGAAATTCTGGACGGTCGAACCCACTCCTCTGCTTCCCTGTTGCGGCGCGAGGGCGGCCTCTATATCAAGGCTTTCCACTTCCTTCATAATATCGTCTGCCGTGATGTCGCTTTGTGAACTCATCTTGTCACTCTCCTAAAGTTTGAGGCGCGGCCTGCCGGTGGAAGGCGTTGCCGGTTGGAATACATCATTGAATTGGACCAACAAGCTTTTATACTATCCGCCACGCTTTGGCAATGCTCTCAGGGCATCCGCCGCGCCGGTTGAAGGTGGAATTTAATGTTCGATACGAAATGAAGAGTAGGCTCCGGTCGGCTCGATGTTGATCTCTTCGATCTGTTCGACTCTGGCCCAATTCGGGCCGGTCGCCAGATCGTGCTTGAAAGATTCGACGCTCTCAGGCACGCCTTCTACAAGAACTTCCACGCGCCCATCGCTCAAGTTTCGCACGTAGCCCGCGACCTGATGGCCCGCCGCCGCGCGCTGCGCAAAGAAACGATAGCCCACGCCCTGCACTTCCCCACTGATAAAATATTTCCGCGCGATCTTCATAAAGCTCAAGCTTAGCCGCGACGACCGCGCGCATGATGCTGGCTCAACTCTCCTGCTGTCAGAGCGCGCTGCCGCTCATTCGCTTTTAACTCCTTTGGCCTGTCGTCAAGAAGGTAGGGCGCAGTCGGCGCGCGAAAACTCTTGCGCCCGCTCCTCCATGAGTCACGCATTTTCACATAGAGCAGATAAGCCGCAATAAAGAGGACGGCAAAAAGAACGCCGACACCGATTTCAATCATTGAAAATAAGACTCCTTCGACTCGTCAATATTACAGGCACTTAAAAATGCGCGGCTCTCTTCCGCGAACCAGCGTATAAGTTCCCAGCGCCTCATTCGTGTCTGTGAGCGTAACCTTGAGCGTCATGCTGTTGCCGTTGATCCAGCCTGTGTAGCGCGCGGGCCGCGCATTCGACTGCTCGCCACTGCGAATCGGGCCAGCGTGTTCACGCGCATGAGTTCCTTTCGCGCTGAAGCGTCCGCGACGATCAAGCGTTAAAGGCTGGTCGATAGTTCCATGCGCGCAATCATATTCGATTGTCGTGTCGCTACCATTTACCTGCAAGCTGATGTGCGTGCCGCCCCACTCACTGGTCTGCAACTGCCTCGCACGACGATTCTGGCTTGTGCCGACAGGCGCGCACAGAGACAGGAGAGAAATAATTGCGGCAAAAACTATGATTCGCTGTGGCCTCATAAGAATTTTCCGTCTTCTCATCTCCTGCACATTTTAGCCGAAAGCTGCTGGTTTCCGTTAGCCGAAGCAAGCTGAAAGTAAGAACAACCGTGGG
>JBAWGU010000352.1:0-12921 GCA_049593215.1 Pyrinomonadaceae bacterium | reverse complement strand
ATATTGTCTTCTTCAGAATCAAGAATGACAGTAAAGCCTACAAGGGGAAGGTCGCCTGACTGAAAGTTGTTTACGTTGACTGCCCTGCCGGAAACGCGAGGGCAATTTGTACTAAGCGCAACTCATTCGGCATTGAAAAAAAATGGAGAACAGTAGTGGCCCTATGCTAAATGAAGAGTTGATTGAAAAAATTAAAAGCTTGCCGCCGGAGCGGTTGGCTGAAGTCGAAGATTTTGTTGACTTCATTGCGCAACGTGATGAGCGCCGTCTGGTTCAAGCTGCCACCAAGCTATCAGAAGATGCTTTTGGGCAAGTCTGGGACAATGAAGAAGATTCTGTCTATGACGCATCTTAGTGAAAGGAATTTGTAAGATGCAATTTGAAGAAAGACCTGAAGTCTGGCGCAAAGCGATGGATGTTGCAATCGAAATTTACAAGCGCACAGCATCCTTTCCTGCCGTAGAGATTGAAGGGCTGGCTGCGCAAATCAGACAGGCAGCGATGCAGCTTCCGACGAACATCGGGCTGGCTGCGGAATCAGATTATACAAGTGAAGTGCTGCACTTTCTGTCTAATGCTCGCCACGCCGCGCACGAGATAGACACATTACTCATCATCGCGCAGGACTTGAATCATCTCAACGAGACGGAATGTTCTATGATGCGCGAGAATATCGAACGAATTAGAGACATGATGGCAGCGCATTTCAAATTGCCTGACGCGTAAAACGTAACTAACGCCAGCAACGTTCGTCCAATCTTATCTTTGTAAGGAATAACCATGAGCACAGCCGAAACCAAAACCACGCAATCCGAAATCGTCCGCAAGCACAAAGAATTTCTCTTCCCTGCCGTCGCTACTTACTACGAGGAGCCGCTCGCGCTCGTGCGCGGTGAAGGCGAGTATGTCTGGGACGATCAGGGCAATCGCTACCTTGATTGCTTTGGCGGCGTGCTCACCGTCAGCGTCGGCCACGCCAATCCGAAAGTCAACGAAGCGATCATCGAGCAGGTCAAGTCGCTCTCTCATACTTCCACTCTCTACGCCAACAAGCCGCAAGGCGACCTCGCGGAAAAGCTCTATCAAATCACGCCGGGCCGTCTCAAAAAATCTTTCTTTACCAGTAGCGGCACAGAGGCAGACGACACCGCGATTCACGCCGCCAAGCTTGCCACAGGCAAACATGAAATCGTTGTCCTGCGCCACAGCTACAGCGGACGCAGCGCAACGGCTCTCACTGCCATCGGGCATTCGACATGGCGCTCTCTGCCCGCGCAGGTTGCAGGCATCGTTCACGCACGCGCGCCTTATTGCTATCGTTGTCCATACAAACTCTCTTACCCGGAATGCGGCCTCGCCTGCGCAGAGGATATTGAGGACGTGATTATGACCACGACCACAGGCGAGATTGCCGCGTTCATGGCCGAACCAATCTTAGGCGTGGGCGGCTTCATCGTCCCGCCGCCCGGCTACTTCGAGCGCGCAGCCGAAATCACACGCAAGCACGGCGGCCTCTTCATCGCAGACGAAGTGCAAACAGGCTGGGGCAGAACCGGCGACAAGTGGTTCGGCATCGAACATTGGAACGTCGAACCCGACATCATCACCTCCGCCAAAGGCATGGGCAACGGCGTGCCCATCGGCATGACCACCGCCACTTCGGAAGTCGCGGACAAATATCCCGGCCTCACCTTCTCAACCTTCGGCGGCAACCCTGTCTCTATGGCTGCCGCGCTCGCCGTTATCAAAGTCATCGAAGACGAAGATTTGAGGACCAACGCCTCAGTGGTCGGCGCATACTTCCGCGAGCGTCTCGAAGAACTCAAAGCAAAATACCCCGTCATCGGCGACGTGCGCGGCATGGGCCTGATGCAAGCCCTGGAGCTTGTCAAAGACCGCGAGACCAAAGAACCCGACCCGCAATCCGTCCTCAAAGTTTTTGAAGAGACCAAGCGTCGCGGCGTCCTCATCGGCAAAGGCGGACTCTACGGCAACGTCATCCGCACAGGCGTGATGCTCAATGCGACGAAGGACACTATCAACGAGTTGATCGAAGCTTTGGATGCCGCTTTCGCTGCGTGATAATGAAAGCAGGTTTATCCGGAAGGAGGGGTTTTACAAAATGGGAGTGCTCACGATTGAAGGCATCGTAGATAACGGGCAGATAAAGCTGACTTCAGATGTTCGCCTGCCGGACCACATCAAAGTTTATGTTGTCGTGCCGGACATGAAAATAGATCAGACTGTTCATCTCTTCAGCCCCCGTTTGAAAAGTCCAGAAGAAGCTGCTGAGTTCGAGATGGAAGTGGTCGAGGAATCTTCTGATGCCAGCCTATGATTCTGCTCTGTTCTCTCCGCCTGCGCCGCTTGCGCACGTGACGTTGCGCCACCCTGAGAGCGGCGCAACACGAAACGATGTACCGATGCTGATAGATACCGGCGCAGATGTAACGTTGCTTCCGCAAGACGCAGCAAGCGGGATTGGCCTCATAGTATTAAATGATAAGAGCTACGAACTGATGGGATTTGAAGGTCAGGCAAGTGTAGCTGTGGCTGTGAGGGCAGAGATGATTCTGCTGGGTCTGACTTTTCGCGGACAGTTTTTACTCATTGAGCAGGATTGGGGCATCATCGGGCGCAACGTTTTGAATTCTCTCGCTCTGGTTCTTAATGGCCCGCAATTAACTTGGGATCAAGCGAGCATTAAGTGACACGCACAGGCATCATGCTCAATTCAACGAAGGATACGGTGAGCGAATTGATCGAAGCTTTGGATGGAGCTTTCTCACAATTATGAGAGTATTCATTAGTTGGTCAGGAGAAAGAAGCAGACAAGTAGCGGAGGCTTTGCACGATTGGTTGCCGAGCGTTATTCAAGCTGTGCAACCTTGGATGTCTGCAAACGATATTGAGAAAGGTACTCGATGGCGCTCAGGTTTAGCTAATGAGTTAGAGCAAGCTAGTGTAAGTATTATCTGCTTAACGCCTGAGAATTTGGAAGCCCCTTGGATTAATTTTGAGGCTGGAGCACTCTCTAAGCAACAGCAGAACACATACGTATGTACTTTTCTTTTTGGACTAGAACCTATTGATTTAAGGGAGCCACTCGCCCAATTTCAAGCTACGAAATCAGAAATGGAAGATGTCAGAAAACTCATTCATACAATAAATCGTATCCTAGCAGATTCAGCTTTGCCCGAAGTTAAGCTTAATGAAACATTTGATGTTTGGTGGCCGAGACTGGAACAACGATTAAGTAGCCTTCCAAAACCCGCCAAGAACACAGAGAACAAAGGAACCGATCATAACTCTCAGTCAGATAGACTAGAGCATCAACGTGACATCAGAGAGATACTTGCAGAGATATTAGAATTAGTTCGCGTGCAATCCAGAACTCAGGCGGCAGATTTGCAAGTAATGAAATCACGTCTTCCAAGCACGCTGAATTGGTCTTCTGAGGACGCACAGCTTTTATTCGACTTTTATGAGCAATCAAGGATTAATGTTAGTAAAGAAAAGATGGCTAATGATGAAAAGTTCGCTCTGGCAATATTAAGAGCTTTGAAAGCTGGAAAGAGAGCAAGTGAGCGGTTAAAAGAAAATGAAACGAAACCGAATCAAGAGAAGGAAGAGGTAAATGAAAATACTGATTCGTAATGGTCGCATCGTCACCGCCGTTGATGATTACAAAGCTGACGTGCTGATTGAAGATGAGGTTATCTCTGTCATCGGCGCGAAGCTTGAGATGGAGGCTGATCGTGTGATTGATGCTTCCGGCAAGCTTGTCATTCCGGGCGGGATTGATCCGCATACGCACATGGAATTGCCGTTTGGCGGGACGGAGGCTTCGGATGATTTTCGCACGGGGACGTTGGCGGCGGCGCATGGCGGGACGACGACGATTATTGATTTCGCGGTGCAGTATAAGGGCCAAGCTCTGATTGAGGCGGTTGATAACTGGCACAAGAAGGCTGAAGGCAAGACGGCGATTGATTATGGCTTTCATCTCATCACGACGGAGTTGGAAGATAACCAGATTGAAGAGATGTACACGGTGATGGATGAGGGCATCACGAGCTTTAAGCTGTTCATGGCTTATCCCGGCGTCTTTCTGGTTGACGATGCGACGATCTTTCGTGCGATGACGGCGGCGGGCGCGCGCGGTGGCTTAATCTGTATGCACGCGGAGAATGGCATCGTTATTAACGAGATTATCAAACGCGCGCTGGCGAAGGGGCACACTGCGCCGAAGTATCACGCGCTGACGCGTCCGACGCGAGCCGAAGCCGAAGGCGTACATCGCGCGATTGCGATTGCGGAGATGGCAGAGTCGCCTGTTTACATCGTGCATCTTTCGTGCGCCGATGCTTTAGAGCAGGTGCGTGAGGCGCGTGATCGCGGGCTTCCGGCGTTTGCCGAGACGTGCCCGCAATATCTGTTTCTTTCGATTGATGATTACGGGGAAGGCTTTGAGGGCGCGAAGTATGTGATGACGCCGCCGCTTCGTGAGAAGTCGAATCAAGCGGAGTTGTGGAAAGGATTGAAGACAGACGACCTGCAAGTCATCTCTACAGACCACTGCCCGTTTTGCATGAAGGAGCAGAAGGAATTGGGCAAAGATGATTTCTCCAAGATTCCTAACGGAGCGCCCGGCGTGGAGCATCGCGTCCCGCTCATCTACAACGGCGGCGTGGTAGAGAATAAAATCAGCCTCAATCGCTTCGTTGAGCTAACCTCAACTGCGGCAGCCAAGATGTTCGGACTCTTCCCGAAGAAAGGCACGATTGCCGTCGGCTCTGATGCGGACATCGTTATCTTTGACCCTGAAAAAGAACAGACCATCAGCGCAAAGACGCATCACATGAATGTTGACTACTCCGCTTACGAAGGCAAGAAGATCAAGGGCGTGGTCGAGACTGTCCTCTCGCGCGGTCGCATCGTGATTGAGAACGGCGAATACAAGGGCAAGCAGGGCGATGGAAAATTTTTGAAGCGCGGGACATGCGTAGCGTTGTAGAGAGGCAACGCTCTGTAGAAGATAATTTGAATTGTCATTGGTTAGGGTTCTGTTTGAATACAAGCATAAATGTTATGCAGCGAAGCGTTGAAGAGATTAACGAAGGTGTAAGCACCACGATTAAGTCAGACGAGTTGGCGGATTTTCGTTTGCAGTGTGAACGCAATCTTGCGCGCAGCGTTGACGAACGTATGCGCTACGGTTTCTGTTACGTTTATAAACCTGTTCTTGATGACGCTGCGTGGCGTTCGTTCGCTTCGACAGCAGAGTATCGCCAATGGTGCAGGGATAATCTTCCGGCCTATCTGGGTTACGGCCCGCCGGACTCATTGCAAGCGCAGGCACTTGAGGAGGAGCAACAGCTTTAATCCCGTTCCTTTTCTGATTTACCCTCGCATGAATAGAAACAAATGTCAGAAGTGCAGTCTTGTTAATTTAGCTGCCGATCAGGTATGCCGTCGTTGCGGCGAGCCTTTAGGTGAGACGAGCGAGGCATCGCCTGATGCGGCAGGCGATAGCAAAGTTAAAAAGAGAGGCATCCTCAGAAGATTGTTATGGATTACTGGCACGACCTGCGCCATTCTTTTCGTCTGGTATGCTTCGCTGATAATCAGCTCTGAGCGACTCGGGTTCGATGAGCGGCAGGAAGTTTACAGGGCCACTGAGATATTAGACCAGAGAGGCTTCGGCAAAGAGGCTTTCGCTCTCAGACATCTTGTGACGTATCGCGGAACGGATAACTGGTGGAATAAATACGTGGGCCACAGAGACGCTTACGCCGCGACCAATTTCCCTTTTGAAGTGGTCACGCTCTATCCGGAATTTTTCAAAGCCTCTGCCGATGACAATGAACGCGCCGCGATGCTTCTGCACGAAGCCTATCACCTCTACGGTCACGCGGAAGAGGCCGCGCTCGAAGGTGTCTGGCGCGACAAGCAACGCTTAGGCTGGACTGAAGACAAGTACGGCCATTCGCAAGTCTGGGATAATACGAAAGAGTTGACGCGAACGCTTGTGCCAAAGCTTTTCAGTTGCGGCGCGGACGCTCAGTCTGATTGCACGCAATGATGTCAGCATGGAGGTCAGACAAATAAGCATGAATGCTGATGCAGAAGTGATTCAACACGAAGACGGGCGCGTTGAGTTGCGTGACTACTCTTCCATTAAATCAAGCCCGCTCTATAACGAAGACCTCGCGCCTGTGCCCGTTGCGAAGCGCAACTGGACGACGTACAACTATGCTGCGCTCTGGATTAGCATGGCTCATTGCATTCCAACATACATGCTCTCTTCCGGCTTGATTAGCGCGGGGATGAACTGGTGGCAGGCGCTCATCACAATTCTGCTCGGCAACAGCATCGTGCTCATCCCTATCCTTCTCAACTCTCATCCGGGCACAAAGTACGGCATTCCCTTTCCGGTCTTCGCGCGCGCGGCTTACGGGACGTTCGGCTCTAACCTTCCGGCGCTCATGCGCGCAATCGTCGCCTGCGGCTGGTTCGGGATTCAAGCGTGGATTGGCGGCGAGGCTTTGAACACATTTTTCAAGGCAATCATTCCAAACTGGAACACGTTGCTCGGTGGTCCCATCGGCGGGCACGCTCCGACAGAATGGCTTTCGTTTCTACTCTTCTGGGGACTCAATATTTACATCATCTATCGCGGGATGGACCTGCTCAGAAAGGTCGAGAACTGGGCTGCGCCGTTTGTGCTGGTGATGACTGCGCTGCTGCTCGCATGGGCCATCTGGCGCGCACACGGGCTAGGCTATCTGTTCCAGCAAACGGGCCGCTATCACAGTTGGAAAGAGTTCGCTCCAATCTTCATTCCATCTTTGACAGGCATGATTGGATACTGGGCCACGCTCTCGCTGAACATGCCGGACTTTACGCGCTTCGGGCGGAGCCAGCGCGAACAGGTCATCGGGCAGGTCGCAGCCCTGCCGACGACGATGACGGTCTTTGCGGCGATGGGCGTGATGATTACATCAGCCGCAATCGTGATTTACCCGAACATGAAGATGGATGAGCTTTGGGACCCGATGAAGTTGGTCGGGCAGTTTAGCCAGGTGTGGGTGATCGCCATCTCCATGTTTACAGTCGTCGTGGCGACGCTGGCAGTCAACATCGCCGCTAACGTCGTCTCGCCTGCCAACGATTTTGCCAACGCCTTCCCGAAATTGATTTCATTCCGTTTGGGCGGGCTGATTACGGGAATCGTCGGCCTCTTGATGCAGCCCTGGCGCTTGCTCGCAGACCCTTCGGGCTATATCTTCAAGTGGCTTGTCGGATACTCCGGCGGGCTTGGCTCAATCGCGGGAGTCTTGATTGCAGACTACTGGCTGGTGAGAAACAAGCGTCTGGCTTTAGGCGATCTTTACAGGACCAGAGGGATTTATACTTATGCGGGCGGTTGGAACTGGCGCGCTGTCGTGGCAACTCTCGTCGGTTGCGGCCTCGCCTGGATTGGACTCATCGTTCCATCGCTTCGCATACTCTATGATTACGCCTGGTTCGTGGGCTTCGGCGCATCCGCCATCACGCATTTAGTCTTAATGAAAGTTTCACCGCCGCAGATACCGGTAGTGGTAGAACAACAGGCATAATTTTCAACCATAGATGAACACGTAGAGACACAGATAAGCCAAAATAAAATCTGTGTTCATCTGTAGCCATCTGTGGTTACAATTCTTTTGAAAGGACAATCTTTATGGCTCGCACAGTTAAATGCGGACTTATTCAGGCAACTAACGCCGCGCCGACAGACGCGCCGATTGAAGAGATTAAGCGCGCTAACATTGAAAAGCATCTGCGCTTGATCGAAGACGCAGCCCGTCAGGGCGTGCAGATTCTCTGTTTTCAGGAAGTCTTCACCACGCCTTACTTTTGCGCGGAGCAACAGACGCGCTGGTACGAGGCGGTTGAGAAAATTCCAGACGGCCCGACCGTGCGCTTGATGCAGGATGTTGCGCGCCAGCACAACATGGTCATCGTCGTGCCGATTTATGAAGAAGAGATCGCGGGCATCTATTACAATACGGCTGCCGTGATTGATGCTGACGGAAAATATCTGGGGAAGTATCGCAAGAACCACATCCCGCACGTCAATCCCGGCTTCTGGGAAAAGTTTTACTTCAGGCCGGGAAATCTAGGCTATCCCACGTTCGAGACCGCCTACGCGCGCATAGGCGTTTACATCTGCTATGACCGGCACTTCCCTGAAGGCGCGCGCATTCTCGGCCTCAACGGCGCGGAGATTGTTTTCAATCCTTCGGCCACGGTCGCAGGTCTTTCGGAATATCTCTGGAAGCTGGAACAACCCGCGCACGCCGTCGCCAACGGCTACTTCATCGGTGCCATCAACCGCGTCGGCCACGAGCAGCCCTGGGACATCGGCGAGTTTTACGGGCAAAGCTATTTCTGCGACCCGCGCGGCCAGATCATCGCCGAAGCCCCGCGCGACAAAGATGCGCTCGTCGTCGCAGACTTAGACTTAGACATGATTCGACAAGTCCGCAACACCTGGCAGTTCTTCCGCGACCGCAGGCCGGAAAGTTATGATGCCATCGTCGCGGAGTGAAGAGAATTTCCTGATGATCGTTCAGAATAAAGATCAGGTTTTGGCCCTGCTCAACGCGCATCGCTGTGAATTGCAAAGCTTGGGGGTGGAGCGTTGCGGCCTGTTCGGTTCTTTCCTTAGCGGACAGCAGAACGATCAAAGCGACGTTGATTTACTTGTGGAGTTTGAGCCAGAGAAAAAATCTTTCGACAACTTTATGCGCCTCGCTTTCTTTCTCGAAGAGAAGATGGGGAGAAAAGTTGAGTTGATAACGCCGGAGTCGCTAAGCCCTTACATCGGACCGCGAATTTTGCGTGAGGTCGAATATGTCGCGCTCGATTCGTGATTATCTGCAACACATTTTGGATAAAGCTGAATACCTCAAATGTCACAAGAATCACCAATCAACGTCGCACAGATCGAACGTAACTTTCGTGAAATCGCGCCGCCGCTCACAGAGGCGGAAGCAATTCTCGAATCGAATCGTTGCGTCTATTGCTACGACGCGCCGTGTATGCACGCGTGCCCGACGCATATAGACGTGCCAGCCTTCATCAAGAAGATTGCGAGCGGAAATCTGACAGGCTCTGCGCGCGTCATCTTCGATGCCAACCCGATTGGCGCGACGTGCGCGCGCGTCTGCCCCGTGGATGTTTTGTGTGAAGGCGCGTGCGTCGAAAAGACTCTGATGGAGCGGCCCATTGAGATCGGGCGTTTGCAGCGTTACGCGACGGATGCCGTGATCGCGGCAGGGCGCGATGTGCTCAAAGCCGGAGAGCCGAACGGTAAATCCGCAGGCATCGTCGGCTCTGGACCGGCAGGGCTTTCGTGCGCGACCTATCTGGCGCGGCTCGGCTACGATGTGACGATTTATGAGCGCAAGCCTTTGGCTGGCGGTTTGGACACCTACGGGATGGCTGAATACAAGATGTCGCAGCGCGTCTCTGCTGAAGAAGTGCGGATGGTCGAGCGTCTCGGCGTTAAGTTTCTTTTGAACGCTGAGGTCGGGCGCGACATCACTTTTGAAGAGCTTCAGTCTCAGCACGACGCGATTTTTCTTGCGACGGGTCTTGGCGCGACTTCGCGCCTGAATATTCCCGGCGAAGATTTGGAAGGCGTTTATGATGCTCTTGATTTCATCGAGCGCATCAAGACGCGTGATTGGGCGAGCGTTCCCATAGGTCGCACGGTGGCTGTCATTGGCGCGGGCAACACTGCGATTGATGCGGTCACGCAGGCACGGCGGCTCGGCGCAGAGCGTGTGTTGATGATCTATCGCCGCAGCCAGCGCGAGATGCCAGCGTATGAGTATGAGTATGAACTGGCGAAGAAAGATGCGGTAGAGTTCTGGTGGCAGACCGCTCCTGTTGAGATCGTTGCGAGCGAAGACGGCACACGCGTTCACGCGCTCAGATGCGTGCGTATGGAGATGGGTGAGGCAGATAGTAGCGGGCGACGCACGGCACAGCCTGTCGAAGGCTCTGAGTTTGACATCCCTGTTGAGATGGTCGTCAAGGCAACTGGGCAACAGAAGATGAGAGAATTGCTATCGAGCATCGCGGGCGTGGAGTTGGACGGGTCCGGTCGGGTGGCTGTTGATAAACAGACGATGCAAACAGGTAATCCCAAATTTTTCGCAGGTGGCGATTGCGTCAACGGCGGGCGCGAAGCGGTTGACGCATCACAGATGGGCAAACTTGCAGCGCAGGGCATACACGAGACTTTGACAGGCGAGCGCGTAGAGTTTGCGGGCGCGCGTGTGCCCGTTCCAGAAAAGCTCGGCGAGATTCATTCTCATTAGGCTTTTCATATCTCTCACAATGGATAACTCTGATGGGCAGATTCCTCGACAGCCTCGGCTTCCCCAACGATACGAGATTCAGCTACATGGACCTCCATCTACAGTTATTTGAGTGCGGGCAAAGCATCAGGACGAGCGCAGGAATCTATTTTCTCTGGGAGCCGGGCGAGGGAGTGGAAATCTGGAGCAAGTTAAGGCCGAACGAAGAGATCAGCTATCTGCGTCCTTACTTTTCGGGAAGCGCGAGAATGGAGGTTGCTCTGGTTGAGACGAAAGGATACGACGAAGGCAAGAACATTCTGGCAGACGGCTTTTTTATTGCTTATCCCAAGCCGCAAAAGGGCGTCGGCTTTGTCTCAGACCATAAGGCTCTACAGTACGGTGACGGCACTTATTCAAGCTATCTTCCTTTTCTCTTTGACGTGCCGGATTATGATAGATATGCCGGTTTGATGTTGCCTGCTCTAATGAATGTCCAACTCACTGCGTTTCCCTTGACGATGCGGGCCTACGAGACTGAAGACGATTGGGTTGATGAGCAGATTGAATGGGACACAAGCGGCGAAGAAGACCCTTACATCTGGACCAGCGAGATGTTTGTCCCTGACCTCGCTCTCTTCAATCGAGAGACACCGGAGCAGTATCCGAAGCCGACGGCATTTATGGCAGGTACGGTGCTGGAGACCGCAATCATTACTAATCAGGCGACGGGCGTTGATTTTTCATGGGCCAAGATTCGCACCGCCGCAGGAGAGATTGACCTCGTAGCTTCAGCCGAAGACCTTGACGGCTACCTCGTGACAGACGGAGTTGCGGCTGGCAACTTTTACTTAGCGGGACACTTGTTGGATTACGAATTACTAAACGGAGAATAAAAAGATGGCAGACTTGAGCGTTGACTTTGCCGGAATCAAATCGCCGAACCCTTTCTGGCTGGCGTCTGCGCCGCCGACGAACATGGGTTCGATGGTTGAGCGCGCGTTTGATGCAGGATGGGGCGGCGCGGTCTGGAAGACTCTGGGTGAGCCGATTGTGAACGTCTGTTCGCGTCTCGCGGCGGTTGATATGGGACCAAATCGCATGATGGGCCTCAACAACATCGAACTCATCACGGACCGCCCGCTCGATGTCAATCTCAAAGAGATACGCGAATGCAAGCGCAAGTATCCGAAGCACGCGCTCATCATCTCTTTGATGGTCGAATCAAAGCGCGAGGCTTGGCACAAGATTGCGAAGCAGGTGGAAGACACTGGCGCGGACGGCGTTGAACTGAATTTCGGCTGCCCACACGGTATGTCTGAGCGCGGGATGGGCGCTGCCATGGGGCAAGTGCCCGAATACACCTGCATGGTCACCGAATGGGTTAAGGAAGCGACGAGCCTCCCCGTCATCGTCAAGCTCACGCCGAACGTGACCAGCATCCTTCCGCCTGCGCGCGCTGCTGTACGGGGCCATGCCGACGCGCTCTCGCTCATCAACACGATTAACTCCGTGATGGGAGTTGATCTCGACACGATGATTCCGCACCCGAACGTCAACGGGATGGCCGCGCACGGCGGCTACTGCGGCCCTGCCGTCAAACCCATCGCGCTTAACATGGTCTCGGAGCTTGCGCGCGACGGCGAGGTGAATGTCCCTATCAGCGGCATCGGCGGCATACAGACCTGGAGAGACGCGACGGAATTTCTGTTGCTCGGCGCGACCACCGTGCAGGTTTGCACAGCCGTCATGCACTACGGCTATCGCATCGTTGAGGACATGATTGACGGCCTCTCAAACTATCTGGACGAAAAAGGGTTCAGCAGCGTCAACGAGATTATCGGCAAGAGCGTAGAGCGCGTGACGGATTGGGGCAACCTCGATCTTCATTACAAGACAGTCGCGCGCATAGACCATTCGAAGTGCATTCAATGCAACCTCTGCCACATCGCCTGCGAAGACGGCGCACACCAGTGCGTTCCTCTCACGGAGATCAACGGTCGCCGCTTCCCCGTCGTTGACGAGACGGAGTGCGTCGGCTGCAATCTCTGCTATCTCGTCTGCCCTTCACCCGGCTGCATCTCTATGGTCAGAGTTGACGACGGCAGCCAGCCCATGACGTGGCGCGAGATGACAAACAGGCAGCCGGAGACGATGACAGGCGATTGAGAAAACTGAAAGAAGAAATCTAAAGCAGCGAAGGGGAGAGCAGGGTTTAAGCTTGCATCTCCCCTTTGCTTTTGGAGCATGAGGGATAGAGCAATTCACCGCAGAGGCGCAGAGGTCTTCGCAGAGTTAGCGCAGAGAGTTGAAAGGCATTCAATCCTCTGCGTAAACTCTGCGCCGTCTCTGCGTCTGCGGCGATAAACTTCCGTCCCTGCTTACACTCAGTTCTACATTGACCCGCTACCCAATTATGGAACGCTTAGAGAGGCCGGGGCTATTCTTCAGCAGCATCTAATTCTCTCAACAGCGCGGGCAATTCATCTGGAATCTCGCGCGCCAGAAATCCGAGAGGCCCGATGCGCTTCGCCAGACGGTCGCCTGCGCGCGCGTGCAGCGAGAC
>JBAWGU010000351.1:0-17411 GCA_049593215.1 Pyrinomonadaceae bacterium | reverse complement strand
GAATATGACCGGAGCTTCGAACAAGCCTTTCGACTATCTAGCCTGCGGGCTGCCGCTTCTGGTCTCCGATTTACCAGACTGGAGAAACTTCTTTGTTGAGCCGGGATATGCGCTGGCCTGCGACATGGAAAACCCTCAGAGCATCGCCGATGCTGTTCGCTGGTATCTTGATCATCCCGAAGAGATGCGGCGCATGGGTGAAGGCGGTCGGCAAAGAATTATCTCCGAATGGAATTATGAGAAGCAGTTCTCGCCTATTTTAGAGAAGCTCAGCAGATAAAAATGGCTGGCACATTGGAGAGCATTCTGATTGTCGGGTCCAAGCGCGTAGGCTCGATAGAAAATGCTTACGCGAAAGCGTTTGAGAGGCTTGGAATACCACTCATAGACCATTTCGACTTGGAACAACCCTCCAAATTGTTCAGGCAAAACCGTGTCATCAATAGGCTCACACAACAAGTTCAATATGAATTCACAGGACGAACTCTATTCCAGCACATTAAATTAAACGCGAAAAAATACGATGCCATAATCGTCTTTAAGGGTATGCAGTTGACGCCAGCGTGGCTGGCACGCTGTAAGGTTGCTTCTAAAGCTGGAGCCTGGGTAAATTTCAATCCTGATGATCCTTTTAATCTGGTCTCGCGTGGAGCTACAAATCAGAACGTATCTAAGTCGATTAGGCAATACGATATATATGCCACGTGGGCCAAGCATTTAATTCCTTCAATTCAAAAAGCGGGTTGTGGATCAGTAATCTTCCTCCCGTTCGCTTACGATAAGGATAATCACTTCCCGTCGGCCACATGTAGAGAGGAGCTTCAAGACACGATAACTTTTATCGGAGGATGGGACCCGCTACGCGAACAGATTCTGACAGAAGTGGCAGAGTTTAATCTTGAAATTTATGGCGAGGGCTGGGACAGAATCAACAGCCGTTCACCGCTTCGTGGAAAGGCTCACCCATTCAATATTTACGGTGAAGATTTGCGGCAAGTTATCTCTTCCTCGAAGGCGTCCATCAATATCCTGCGGCCTCAAAATTACGGGTCGCATAATATGCGCACCTTTGAGATTCCAGCTATGCAGGGCTTGATGATAACCACAGGCTCTGAAGAGCAGGGTAGCTTTTTCCCGAATGGGAAGGCGTGTTTGATGTACGAGAACGGGCAAGATTTACGCTATCACCTGAACTCTCTCATGGAAGGGGCTTTCGACATCGAAGGCATGAAGGAAGCAGCCTATGCACGTTGTCAGGGGAATAGTTACGACGAGCGCGCCGAACTGTTGCACGAGACAATTGCAGCCTACTGCCGGAACAGAATCGCTGCATGAAAATCGGTTTTATCATCGCTCATCCTACACAATTTGAAGGTCCGTTTTTTCAGTATGCGGCAAAGGACAAAGAGCATCAGATACGGGTTATTTATACAAACCCTGAACACATGGAAAAAATCTTCGACCCCGAACTGTCGGCAAGCGTTTCGTGGGGCATTGACCTGTTGAGCGGATACTCCTACGCAACCCTGCCCCGTTCCCGAAGGATGCGCTGGCTGCTCGCTGACATTAATCGGGAGAAATATGATCTATTAATCATCAACGGCTACAGCAGAAGCGAATACATGCAAGCCTGCTTGTTAGCGCGATTACGGGGAACGCCGACGGCGTTGCGTTTGGATTCCGTGCAATTCGGCACAGCCTCTATATCGAACAGTCTCCTGAAAAAAATAAACTTTCTTGTATTAAGGAATCTCTTCAAGCATTTCTTTGCTGCCGGTAGTTTGACCATAGAATATTTGCATCATTACGGGATTAAAAAGGAGCGTATCTCGCTCTTCTCTTATGCGGTGGATATAGACTATTTCAAAGAGAAATCCTGTTCAAGCGTGGGTGCAAAAAATGAACTGAAGCGAAGCTATCATTTACCGGATGATAGCAAGGTCATCCTGAGCGTAACCAAATTTAATGATCGGGAAGCGCCGTGGGACTTATTAAAAGCGTTCTGCTCAATGCGACAAGACAACTTGTATTTGCTGCTCGTTGGAGATGGGGAGCAGCGCGCATCGCTTGAACAGTACGCAAGGGAACATCCGGCAAGTCGTGTCATCTTTGCAGGCTATGTTCCTTATACGGAACTGCCTGCCCTCTATGGTATTGCAGATGTCTTTGTGCATCCCGTTCAGCATGAGCCGTGGGGTGTATCTGTTCATGAAGCTTTGGCGTGTGGGCTTCCAGTCATCGCTTCATCCAGAGTAGGCGCTGGGTACGACCTGATTACGCCCGACAAAAATGGGGCTATATACGAAGCTGGGGACGCCGATGATTTAAGAGATAAACTCGCGCGTTTCTTGAATCCCGCTCGCCGCGATGATGTTTGTCGTGAGAACGAGCTTATTCTTTCCAAGTGGAATTATGCTGCTTCCTGGCGCAATATCCTTGACGCCGGGCGGAAATACTTGTCTTCTCAAAATGGGCCAGCCAATCATTGAAGAATCAGATCAGTTAACGCGATCTTGCGAAGCCTGCGGGAGCCGGAGTTTCGGAATCTTGCTGGATCATCTGTCGCACGCATACGGTAGCAACGGTGAAGTAAAGGAATGGCAGTATCGGCTGCTGGAATGCAAAGAATGTGGTCTCGGCTTCGTTGACCCTGAACCGACGTGGGAATTGCTACAGACCTTCTATGAAGAAGATTATGGCAACTTTGACGGCTCAAGCGCTGCCAATTTACATAATGCCCACTCTCTTAAATACCGAATTGCAAAATTAAGAACCGCCACGATTGTTTCAGGCGGATTGCCAGCGATGATGAAAGCGAGTCTCGGTGCGCTTACAGAGTGGACGACTGGAAGGACGATTCCTTACACACTGAGTATCCCTCTACAGCTTCATAAAGACGCTTATATCCTTGATGTCGGATATGGCTCTGGTAACTGGCTGCTGGCGATGTCTGACTTAGGCTACTGCAACTTGTATGGATACGACATCGAAGTAAACACGCAAAATCTTTCTCGGCTGCGGGACAGAGGAGTAAACGTGAGCAGCGGCCTCTTTTTGGAAAATGAGTATCCAAATGAAATGTTTGACTGCATTCGTTTAGATCATGTCTTCGAGCATCTATTAGACCCGATTGAGGTTTTGAAGAAGTGCAAAAAACTACTCAAGCCCGATGGCATCTTAGTGATGAGTTTCCCCTGCAAGAATTCTTGGAGCATGAATTTATCTCTAACAAATTCTCCAGCCTTACAGATTCCCAAGCACTTATATCATCATACCCAAAAGTCAACTAAGTTAATGCTTGAGGCCGCCGGGTTCATACCACAAAGAATCCATGCTTATTCTGTAGCGAGTCAATTGGGCGGGACTATTAACAAAATGCTTGACGAGCGGCATAAAAGAGGAATCCCCCTCTTAGCATTTGAGATAGTCTCTCCGATGTATAAGCTGTTTGGAGCGCTGACAAGGAAAGGCGATTTCATGACGGTTTGGGCAAAATGAGAGCGGCGTAGTCAATTATCCTGAAAAGTAGAAAATTTCCTGTGAAGATTAATCAAAATACTCCAACCACAACTACATCAATGGATCAAACCGAACAAAAGAAAGCGCTCCGCCGCTATTGGGATGCACATCCAATTTCAACCGATAGCGTTCCTTACGAACCGGGGACTTCCGAATCCTTCGAAGCAATCTATGCAAAATATCAAAGCGAGACCGACGAGATGCGTCTTGCCTTTCTTGAGGACTGCAAAGGTCAAAAGGTTCTGGAAGTCGGTTGTGGAATTGGGAAAGACTCGCGTTTCTTGACAGAGAATGGGATAGATCACTACGGCTTAGATTACAGTTTTCGCTCGCTGCAATTGGCCCAAAGACACTTCGATCTACATGGGTTACGCAAACGGTTCCTAAATGCCGATGCGGTCTCTTTACCCTTTGCAGAAAACGAATTTGGTCTGGTGATGTCAATCGGTGTGATTCATCACATCGTCGGTACGCCCGAAGCTTGCCGCGAATTAGTGCGGGTCTGTAAGCCCGGCGGCATGGTGCGCGTCATGTTCTACAATCGCAATTCGTATCACTTTGCTTTGGTGAATTATATTGTCCGCCCGTTAATATGGCTGATGCTCCACTTGCCATTGCTTAAGGGCTTTCTCCCCCTTGCTCCAGCCAAATTCAAGCATATGTATCAAATCTCGGAACAGCACGGACTCTCAAAGCAGCGTCTGCTGGACATCAGTGCTGATACATCATTTGCCGGAGAAAACAACTTCATTCCCAAG
This sequence comes from Pyrinomonadaceae bacterium, assembly GCA_049593215.1. Lineage (GTDB taxonomy): Bacteria > Acidobacteriota > Blastocatellia > Pyrinomonadales > Pyrinomonadaceae > JBAWGU01. Next base: position 13,134 of record JBAWGU010000351.1, on the reverse strand, counting down.
TCAGGTTTCTGGACGGAAAAAGAGATGCGGGAACTATTCTCAGGGCTTGAAAACTTTAAATTTTTTAGAAGCGATTTAAGGTATTTCCCCTTGCCATTTTTACGGCGCTGGGTTGAAAAACGTTGGGGATTTTTCTTAACCATGACCGCCCGCAAACCGACAACGTAAATGGCAGACCGCGCATCGAGAAATAGTTTGCTCTCAAAATGAACAATCAATTAGAGCAAGAATCTTTAAGTTATGAAAACTAGGCTGGCGGGAAAATTAGGCACAGCAAGCGGGTGGAATCTTCGTTCAATCACGCGATTGTGCGCAGCCATTATTGTCTGCCTAACATTTATCACACCTGTAATCCTATCTGAGTATGATTACTCGGCGCTGCAAATCTTTCTAACGATGCTACTGCTAGATGTCTGCTTGTATCCGTCGTATCGCTACATCATGAGGGGTGATAGCGGTGTGCCAGTATTGCAGCTTTTGTGTTTGTCTTACGCAGTACAATTCGCTCTTCCGATCTTTACGCGCGATCCTATAGTGGAACTTGCTTACGATTTTGCCTATCTGGACAATGATGATGTGGTAATTGCGCTTGTCATGGTAATTATTGGCGTCATCATGATGCAACTTGCTTTTTATGTAATACGCATTAGGAGAATTAGTAATGCGCTTCCCTCTGTCAGCCTGCCGCTGAATGTTGATAGGGCACTGGTGTATTGCATCTCAATTTTCTTCCTCTCACTTATCTTGGGGCCTGTACAGTCGTTTCTTTTAGGAAAAGATCAGGTACAGTTTTCTTCCATCATTGGCCTTTTGCAGAATCAGGTGCTGGTTGCAATCGGCATCCTCTGTTGGATTGTCTATACAAGGGGCAGGAGCAAGTGGCTCAAGGTGCTGCTCTACGTCATCGTGTTAGTCACGATTATTCGTGGAGCTTCTACCGCGATGCTTGAGTCTGTGCTTGTTCCGATCATCGTGCTATTCATCACCAGGTGGATTTACACCCGGCGGGTTCCAATCGTCGGCTTCATTGTTATTGGATTAATGGTTCTTTTTCTTTCTCCGGCAAAGTTTGATCTCAGAAGGTCTGTTGCCGTTGAGCGCGAAGCAGCAACTGAATCAACAACCACAAATAGAGTGTTTCAATGGGTTGAACTCGCAACAGACTATTGGGTAAGCGCTTTCACGCAACGCCGTGATTTTCTGGAATCAGCTTCGGATACAACATCGCGCACAGACCTCATACACCAGTTCGCTTACATCTATGCGTCAACGCCTTCGCTTGTTCCTTATCAGTACGGGGGCAGCTACAAGTATTTCGTCGTGGCGTTGATTCCTCGCGCGCTCTGGCCCGGCAAGCCTGAAGCCAATAGCGTGAACAATTTCTATGCAATAAACTATGGCATCTCGACTGAACAGGTTTTAGAGCGAAGCACGTTTGGCGTCAGTCTGATTGGTGAAGGCTACATGAACTTCGGAGTTTTCGGAGTTCTTCTGGCAATGGCTTTGCAAGGATTAATCATCAGTCTTCTTGAGCACCTGTTCGCTGGCGAAAATTCTGGCGCTGGAGGGAAAGCTATTTTTCTTGCAAGTCTGGTTTTCTTCTTAAATGGAATTGGGTCCAGCGCTGAAATCATGTTCGGCAGCGTATTTCAAAGTATGATTTGCGCCTGTGTTCTTTTATGGTGGGCGCGGGAGCCTCAAAAATCTCTTAAGGGGACAAGCTTAGGTTTCATCCAATCAACGTCCTACAGATGAGCCGGGAAAGAGTTTCCAGGTCAGCTTTAGAGATCAAGTTGGGTTTTTAGCGTTAGCAAGATGAAGATGGAAAAAGAGAAGGTTCTTGGATTATTCCCCTATTTTGGCCCGGACGCCATCGGGGGAGTTCAGGCAAGCGCAAAGATTGCTTGGGATGCTGTTGTTGAGAGGAGAAAGCAATCAACTCTCTTCTGCTATTCTGATGGTAATGGGCACAAGCGTAATTCGGATAATGACACAATCATTGTTAATTCTAAATCCAACGCTATTTTCAGTGCTCTCAGTAGAAGGTGGCAATACGATCTGGTCTTTATCTGGCATCTGGGAATTATAAAGCTGCTTCCTTTTTTTCGCTTCTCGCCGGATAAAATTGTTTTGATGCTGATTGGCATTGAGGCTTGGCGACCGCAAGGTTGGCTGACAGAGAAACAGTTGAATAAGGTTGATCTCTTTCTCAGCATCAGCGATCACACTTGGAACAACTTCTTGCAGATCAACCCGCAGTTTGCTGGTAAACCGCATCGAACAGTCCTCTTAGGAATTGATAAAGCTTTTGACGGCCCGACACCTGCTCCGCAGAATCCGCCCGTGGCCCTGATGTTAAGTCGCTTGTCGCGGAGCGAAGATTACAAAGGCCATCGGGAAGTTATTCAGGCTTGGCCTGAAGCGCTTAAGAAAATCCCTGATGCAGAGTTATGGATTGCGGGTGATGGCGATTTGCGAAACGATCTGGAACAGATGGTTGCGGAGCGTGGGTTGCAAAATAGAGTGAAATTCTGGGGGCGCATAACTGAAGAGAAGAAGCAGGAGCTGCTAATTCATTCTCGTTGTATGGTAATGCCGAGCCGTGGAGAAGGATTTGGTCTCGTCTATCTTGAAGCGATGCGTGTCGGGCGTCCATGTTTAATCAGCAGGCATGATGCCGGACGTGAAGTCGTCAATCCGCCTGAAGCAGGTCTTGAGGTCAATCAAGATAATCAGGAAGAGATTGTTGACTCTCTGTGCAGGCTCTTGTCCGATAGCGACGAGTGGAATATCTGGTCCGCGCAGGCCCGGCATCGTTACGAAAATTATTTCACAGCCCGGCACTATCAAGAGAGGTTAGTGAGCGTGCTCTTTCCTTAAGCGAGTTTGAGTCTTTATGTGTAGCATTGCGGGAATCATTACAGTTGGCGAGAGAGCAAGGGGAGAGCAAAGTCCGTCTAATGCCCTTGAAGGTATGATTCCTGCGCTGCATCACAGAGGGCCGGATGATAATGGAATCTGGATCAAGCCCGATTCAAATCGTAACTCTACGTTCATCGGTCTGGGCAATACGCGTCTGGCGATCATTGATCTGTCGCCAGCAGGCCACCAGCCGATGGTAGATTCTGACGCCGGAGCTTGTCTCACTTACAATGGCGAGATGTATAACTTTCAAACTCTGCGCAAAGAGTTGGACGATACGAGCCGTGATTGGAAGTCGCATACGGATACGGAAGTAGTCTTGCGCGCGTATGAGCGTTGGGGCGTGCCCTGTCTTGAGAAATTTCGCGGCATGTTTGCCCTCGCTTTGTGGGACGGGCGAGAGCGTAAGCTTCTGCTGGCGCGTGACGCTCTGGGAATCAAGCCGCTCTACTACTATCAAACCAAAAATCTCTTCATCTTCGCTTCGGAGGTTCGCGCGCTGCTGGCGAGCGGATTAGTTCCGCGCCGCCTGAGCCGCACGGGTCTCGCTTCATATCTTGAATACGGCTCAGTTGAATCGCCGGAAACAATCATCGAAGGCGTGCGCTCTTTACTGCCCGGCCACTGCATGATTGTGAAGCCGTCTGAAGAAGAAATAAGCGTTGATGAGAAAACTTTTAATGATGAAGTTTTCGAGCCGCCTCCTCAGACTCGCTTTGTCAATCGTGAAAAGGCTGTCGAGCGTTTGCGCGAAGTTTTACAGGAATCCGTTCGCCTGCACCTTGTCAGCGATGTGCCTCTCGGAGTCTTTCTTTCGGGCGGCATGGACTCAAGCGCTATCGTCGCCCTGATGAGTCAGGTGGCAGGCGAAAGAGTGAAAAGCTTCAGCGTCACATTTGCAGAAAAGAAGTTTACAGAGGCGACGCACGCGCGGACTGTTGCGGAGATGTTCGGCACGGATCATAGAGAGATTCCGCTCAGCGAAGATGGATTGCTTGAGATGTTGCCGGAAGCTATGCGCGCCATTGACCAGCCGACCATGGATGGCATCAACACTTTCGTCGTCTCAAAATCTGTCAGGCAAGCTGGTATCACCGTCGCGCTTTCGGGTCTTGGCGGAGATGAATTGTTTGCCGGTTATTCGACCTTTCGCCGTTTCAAAAAGCTGCAATCGCTCTCGCCCGTTCCACAAGGATTGCGTAGCGCGGTCTCGACCATTGGCAGCGCGGTTTTGAACAATTCCGTTCAGCGCAGAAAATTCTGGCAACTTGTTGAGAGCGACGGCAGCCCACGCGCCGCTTATGCTGTGACGCGCCAGCTTTTTTCCGTGAAAGAGATTGATGCGTTGCTGAAAGATATTCCTTCCCGGTCCAAGGTTTGTTACTACGAAGAAGCTCTGGACTCCATCAACGCCGTTTCGCTCTGTGAGCTTCAAGGTTATATGACGAACACTCTGCTGCGCGACACTGATTTTATGAGCATGGCGCATTCTTTGGAAGTTCGCGTTCCTTTCGTTGATTCTGAAGTTGTGCGATTCGTTCTCAGCATTCCCGGCGAGTGGAAAATGAATGGAGGCCGTGCGAAGCCTCTGCTTCAAGATGCTTTGAAAGATTTGCTGCCGGAAGATTTAATGCAGCGACCGAAGATGGGGTTTACGCTTCCTTTTGAAAACTGGATGCAGTCGCGGCTGCGCTCCCGGCTTGACGAAGTTTTTCTTGATGAGGAGCATTTCAAGCATCTTGGTCTGCGAGGAAGCGTTGCTAAAAGCGTATGGCAACGCTTCCTTCAGTCTCCGCGCCGCGTTGGATGGTCCAGACCCTGGGCTTTGTATGTTCTGGCTAACTGGTGCCAGCTTCATCAGGTTAGCTTATGAAAGTTTTGCATGTGATACCAAGATTGGCGATCCAGTGCGGAGGGCCGGTGACCGCCGTGCTTGGGATGACTTCTGCTTTATCAAAAGCCGGAGTAGAGGTGCGTTTGATAACAACGGATCATTGGTCAGAAGGCAGGCCCGATAATATTGAATGCGATACAAGAATTCATCCATGCTTGTTTGGACCCTGGCAGTTTTCGCCCAAGCTGAATCGCGCATTGCCGGACGAAGTGGCATGGGCCGATGTTGTGAATCTACATACCTTGTGGAGTTTTCCTACAGCAGCCGCTTCGCGCGTGTGTCGAAAGATGGGCGTGCCGTATATCCTGCGTCCCTGTGGGATGCTTGATAGCTGGTCGCGCGCGCAAAAGAGCTTTAAGAAGCGTCTTTATACAACTCTTGTCGAGCGTCATATCATCAATGGCGCGGCCTCCTTATGGTTTACCAGCGAAGAGGAACGCAAAGGCGCTCAATCGTTCAATTATCTCTGCCCTGATACAGTGATTCCGCTCGGACTAGCGCCGGAAGCCTACAAAGACCTGCCCGCGCCCGGCACTTTTCGCAGTCAGCATCCTGAAATAGAAAAGCGTCGCTTCGTTCTGTTTCTAGGTCGAATTACTCCCAAGAAGCAAACAGGGCTATTGTTAAAAGCATACGCGCGCGTGTGCAGTGAATTCCCGGATGTCTCGCTGGTAATTGCAGGCCCTGACGAGGGAACATATCTGCGCGAGCTAAAGCAACTGGCAAAAAGCTTAGGCATTACGGATCGCGTGCTCTTTACAGGGCCGCTGCGTGGTCAGGAAGTGCAGGCTGCGCTTCTGGATTCGGAAGTCTTTGTGCTGCCTTCCCTGCATGAGAATTTCGGCGTCTCTGTGATTGAGGCTTTGGCCTGTGGCGTGCCTGTTGTTTTAAGCAATCTGGTGAACTTAGCAACTGATATATCCCGATCAGAAGCCGGACTTGCGATTACTCCTGATGAAGAATCCCTTGTGGAAAGCTTACGTACTTTACTCTCTAACCCTACTCTTGCGCGGCAAATGGGCCAGCGAGGAAGACAGCTTGCACTTGATTGTTTTACATGGGAAGGAATTATTCCAAAGTTGATTGATCTCTATGAAAAGGCAATGAGTGGTAAATTAAAAGCAGGCGCTGAGAGCCAGATGCTAAGAATGAGCGAGCAGGATCAGGTCAGTGAGCTATAGCAAGGATGAAAGTGTTTTGACAGAAGTAGACGTGAAACCCGTTCCACTACTCGATCTCAAAGAGCAGTATGTCGTAATCCGCGATGAAGTGAGAGCGGCTCTTGATCGTGTCATAGAGAGCCAGCACTTAATCTTAGGGCCGGAAGTAGAAGCTCTTGAGCAGGAGATTGCCGGATACTCCGATTGCAAGTACGGAGTTGGCTTGTCGTCCGGCACAGATGCGCTGTTGGTTGCGCTGATGGCGATTGGAGTTAAAGCCGGTGACGAAGTAATCACGCCGTCGTATAGTTTCTTTGCCACAGCAGGTTGCGTGGCGCGGCTCGGCGCAAGACCCGTCTTCGTTGATAGTGATCCGCAGACTTATAACCTTGCCGTTGACCAGATCGAATCCCTGATCACGGAGCGCACCAGAGCGATCATCCCCGTGCATCTTTACGGCCAGATGGCTGAGATGGATGCTGTCATGGAGATTGCGCGCAAATTTAATCTGATTGTGATAGAGGATGCGGCGCAGGCTATTGGCGCGGAATACAAGGGACGACGCGCGGGATCAATCGGTGATTTGGGGTGCTTTAGTTTCTATCCGACGAAAAATCTTGGCGGCTTCGGCGATGGCGGGATGATTACAACCAATAGCCCTGAGCTTGCCGATAGAGTGCGTCTGCTTCGCAATCATGGTGACGGGCCAAAGTATCATCACAAGGTTGTCGGGGGGAATTTTCGTCTGGATGCGATTCAGGCCGCAGTGCTGAGAGTCAAGCTGAAGTATCTGGACGAGTGGACCAGACGGCGGCAGGTTAATGCAGCCAACTATCGAAAACTATTTTCTGATTCCAGCATGGCGGCAAAATCCAATGCGGCAGAAATTAAAGCTGATTCGTTCGACATAAATCTGCCGGTCGAAGCTGCGGAGCGTCGTCATATTTATAATCAGTTCGTTATTAAAGTTTCACGGCGCGACAAACTCAGGGCTTTTCTTCAAGAGAGGCAGATTGGCACGGAAGTCTATTATCCTGTCCCGCTTCATTTGCAGGAATGCTTTGCGGAATTAGGTTACAAAGCAGGAGAGTTGCCAGCCAGTGAAGAGGCTGCAAGCCGAACTCTGGCGCTCCCTGTTTATCCTGAGCTGACTCTGCAACAACAGGAAGCGGTGGTCGGAGCGATTGAAGATTTTTACTCGCTACCATAAAAGGGCATCGCCGCTAAGAATCGAACCCCGGATGCGCTTTCGCAACTTCGGCCTTTAATCATATGTGCGGTATAGCTGGCATTGTTAATGTAAGCGACGACTCTGTGCTGACGCGCATGACGAACGTGCAGGCGCATCGCGGGCCGGACGATTGGGGCGTGCGTTTCTTCGATGAAGAACGCGTCGGATTGGGCCATCGCCGCCTGAGCATCATTGATCTTTCCGAGGCCGGACACCAGCCGATGAGCAACGTGGACGAGACCCTCTGGATAACTTTCAACGGAGAGATTTATAACTTTCTGGACCTGCGCCGCGAACTCGAAGAGAAGGGAGAGCGCTTTCGCTCAAACTCTGACACGGAGGTTCTGCTCAGGCAGTATGAAGCGGAAGGAGCGGAGTGCATCCGTCGGCTCAACGGCATGTTTGCTTTCGCCCTGCTCGACAGGCGCAGGCAAAAACTCCTGCTCGCGCGCGACCACTTCGGCATCAAGCCGCTCTATTATTTTCAAGACAACGGGCGTTTCGTTTTCGGCTCTGAGATTAAAGCAATTCTCGCTTCGGGGATTTACACGCCTGAGATAAACCGTCAGGGCTTGCATGACTATTTCACGTATCTCTACGTGCCAACGCCTGAGACGATGTTTCGCGGCATCAAGCAAGTCCCCCCTGCTCACATTCTCGAATTAGACCTGCGCACGAATGAGATTAAGCTCCGGCGTTACTGGCAGCCGAAGGGTTTGGGCGTTGGAAATGGCAACGGAAAAACTTCGGTTGTCGAGACAAGAGAGAAGCTGAGAGCATTGCTTTCAGACAGCGTGCGGCGGCAGATGATTAGCGACGTGCCGCTCGGAGTCTTTTTGAGCGGCGGCGTTGATTCGCCGATTCTGACAGGCTTGATGGCTGAAACGTCCGTGCAGCCCGTCAAAACTTTCACCATAGTTTTTCAGGGAAAGAATCTTGAGTTTTATGACGAGCGAGAGATAGCGCGTGCGGCTGCGAAAAAATTCGGCACAGAGCACCGGGAGATTCCCGTTGACATTAAAGAGCCGCTTGAGATGCTCGACCTTATCAAGCACTTCGACCAGCCGTTTGGCAACCCGACTTTCTATTTGATGTACCTGATCTCAAAGCACACACGACCGGAAGCGAAGGTCGCGCTGTGCGGCGCGGGCGGTGATGAGTTGTTCGCGGGCTATCCACGCTATCGCGCAATCAATCTGGCGCGTCGTCTGCGCCATGTGCCGAAGCCTGTGCTGAAAGGCGTCAGGCGTGCGCTAAGTCTCGCCTCGGATGATTACAGGACGATGACGCTCCGTCGCGCTCGGCAATTCTTCGACGGGCTTGACGGAGATTTTGCGCGGCAGTTTGTCAACTGGACCTATTTCTTAAACGAAGATCAGAAGCGTCTCTTGCTTAATCAAGTCGAACAGTTAGGAGGCAGGCAGAACGGCGGCATGAAGAGTTCGGAACGCATCGTCCGCCAGTCTCTCTCAGAGAGTCCCGTGAGTGATTTGGGGAACAGCGTCCTTTATCTTGATGTGCAGACATTTTTGCCGGACAACATTCTCGAATACACAGACAAGATGAGCATGGCTGTCTCTCTGGAAGTCCGCGTGCCTTATCTCGATTATCGTTTCGTCGAACACAGTTTGCAGATTCCTTTCGCTGAAAAATTGAACGGAGGCAGAGGCAAAGCCATCTTGAAAGATGCGTTCAGCGACCTGCTTCCTGTAGAGAATTTGAGAGCGCCGAAGAAGGGTTTTAATTTTCCGCTTGCAGCATGGATGCGTGACCGCTTTGATAAATACTTTGACGTGAACATGAGCAAGTCTGAAGTAGAGCGGCAGGGGATTCTTCGCTGGGATTACATACAGCTTTTACGCGAGCAGCACCGGACGGGGAAGCAGGATAATTCCTATACGCTCTTTTCAATTATCATGTTTGACGTGTGGTTGAAGCAATATATTCTGGGAATGGGGATGCCTGAGATTTCATTCGATTAGTGTATGACGATGAATAATGGACAAGGCGAATTGAAGGGTTCTGTCAAAGGCTACTGGGAGAAAGTCCCGTGTGGCGCGGGCGATGTGGAGACGCTTGAAGAGGGAAGTCTGGAGTTTTTTGAGACTGTCGAGCAACAGCGTTATGGCGGCGACTCGTTTATGTTCGATGTTGTCGGATTTAACGAGTGGCGCGGAAAACGCGTGCTTGAGGTTGGATGCGGTCTTGGCACAGACCTTCTTCAATTCGCGCGCGGCGGAGCTGAGGTGTACGGCATTGATCTGACGCAGAAAGGAGCACGGCTGGCGCGCAAGCGTCTCGCGCTTTACGGGCAGAAGGGAAACACTCTGGTCGGAGATTCTGAGAATCTGCCTTTCCCCGATAATTACTTCGATCTGGTTTACTCATGGGGCGTGATACACCACACGCCGGATACGGAAAAGGCGGCGCGCGAGATTATGCGTGTGTGCAAGCCGGGCGGGCGCGTGCAGGTGATGATCTATCATCGCCGCTCATTGCTTGCGCTACAATCCTGGATAGTTTACGGTCTGCTGCGCGGTGCGCCGCAACGCTCAGCCAGCGAGATCATCGCGCATCATGTCGAGAGTCCGGGCACGAAAAGTTACACGCCGGATGAAGCATTAAAGCTTTTTGAGGGGTTAAAAGATACGCGCGTGCAACGAGTCGTCACACGCTACGATTTGCGTCTGGGCAGGCGTCTGTTTCTTCCCACATGGATAAGATCAATCGTACCTTCGCAGTTGGGATGGTTCATGATTGTTAATGGGACAAAAGTTTAATTACTCATTTTTAATTCGAGGAATAATCGGAGGGTGATTCGTGGCGAAAATTAAAGCAGCCATTATTGGAACAGGGTTGATTGCCGGAAAAAAACATATTCCGGCATTCCTGAAACACAAGAACAAAGTTGATCTGGTCGCGCTGTGTGATGTGAACAAAGAAGCGGCTGAGAAGGTCGCAAGCAAATTCGGGATTCCGAAAACTTACACGGACATGGCTGAGATGATCGAGAAAGAGAAGCCGGACCTCGTTGACATCTGCACTCCGCCGCAGACGCACGTCCGTCTGGCGGTCGAAGCGATGAGGCTGGGCCGTAACGTGCTGATTGAAAAACCTATGGCTCTCACGGTCGCCGAATGCGACGAAATTGTTGAAGCGAAAGAGAAGTACGGCGTCAAGGTTTGCGTCGGGCACAGCGATCTTTTCTATTATCCGTTTATGGAAGCGCGCGAGCTTGTTGCCAAAGGTGCTATCGGAGAGTTTCGCGGGATGCGAATCTTTCTCTCGACGCCGACCAATTACATGACTTCGCAGGAAGGCCACTGGGCGCACAAGCTGCCCGGCGGCGTCATTGGCGAATCCGGCCCGCACATCGTTTACATGACACTCGCTTTCATCAATCCTGTTCGACGCGTGAGCGTGGATGCGATGAAGATTATGGACTATCCATGGTCGCGCTACGACGATTACAGAATCAATTTGATAGGTGACAAGGCTGTTAGCTCCGTCACCATGTCTTACACCACAGACCAGTGGGCCGCGCGCGTTGACATCCTCGGCAGCAAAGGCATCCTCATGCTTGACCTTGAAGGCATGTACCTGCTCAACAACAAGCGTGAGACTTTGAAGCCGGCATCTGTCGCTCTCTCCTGTCTGAGCGAGTCCGGTCAGATTGTGCAGAATCTACTGTCGAAGGGCATGAAGCTCGCCACAGGCAGATATGACAACACGCATGACATCATCGTCGAGCGTTTTGTTGACTGCATCGCTAACGGAACTGAAACTCCTGTCACGGCTGAAGAGGGTAGAGAAGCTGTGAAGGTGATGAACATGATTGTGGACCAACTGAAAGAGAAAGAGCAGGCGGCTGCAAGCTAAAGCACATTCAAGGGGTTTTGAAAGAACAATGTACATTCTAGGTATCAACGCATATCACGGGGACGCTGCGGCGGCTCTGATCAAGGACGGCGAACTGATCGCTGCGGTTGAAGAGGAGCGTTTCAATCGTTGCAAACACTGCGCAGGATTCCCTACGGAATCTGTGCGCTACTGTCTGGAAACGGCAGGAGTCAACATCGAAGATGTCGAGCACATAGGAATCTCTCGTGACCCTTCGGCTCACTTGCATAAAAAGATTCTGTTCGCTGCAACGCGCGCTGCAAAGAGCGTCGGCGGTTTTGACCGCGCGAAAGATTCTTCGAGCGAAAAGACCGGGCCGGGAATTTTCCGTCAGGTGAAAGATCGCCTGTCGAATGCCGCGAAAGTGCGCGACCTGAAAGAAGATTTGGCGAAAGCTCTCGGAGTTTCAAAAAACAGGTTGCGCGCTCAGTTTCATAATGTCGAACATCATCGCGCGCATCTTGCTTCCGCTTTCTACGTCTCGCCGTTTGAGCGTGCGGCTTTGCTTTCGATTGACGGGTTCGGAGATTTCATCTCAACGATGTGGGGCGTCGGCGAAGGCAACACGATTGACGTGCTGGGCCAGGTCGAATACCCGCATTCGTCCGGCATCGTTTACACGGCGACGACGCAGTTCTTAGGCTTCCCGCATTATGGCGACGAGGGCAAGGTGATGGGCCTCGCGCCTTACGGCAAGCCGCGTTTCATGGAAGAGTTCCGCGAGATTATCAGGACGGAAGAGGGCGGGCGATTTCGTTTGAACCTTGATTACTTCCGCCATCACGCGGAGGGCGTTGATATGACATGGGACAACGGCTCTCCCGTTATCGGCAGAATTTTTTCCGACGAGTATGCGAAACTTTTTGGTCCACCAAGAGAGAAAGGCGCACCGCTCACTGCGCGCGAAGAAGACATGGCGGCGAGCCTTCAGCAACGCCTTGAAGAGGTCGGCTTTCACATCCTCAATCACCTGCATGAGAAGACCGGCTTGACTGATCTGGGTCTCGCGGGCGGCGTCGCTTACAACTCCGTGATGAACGGCAAGATTCTTCTCAACACGCCGTTTCGTAGATTGTTCATACAGCCTGCGGCGGGCGATAGCGGCACCGCGCTAGGCGTCTGCTATCAGATTTACAACGGCATTCTGAACAAGCCGCGCGGCGCGGTGATGGAAGGCGCATACACCGGGCCGGAATTTTCCGATGAAGAGATTCGCGCTGAGCTGGAAAAAAGCGGTCTCGCATTTGAAACTTATTCCGATGAAGAAGTGACGCGGCGCGCGGCGCGTGATATTGCGGATGGCGCGGTGATAGGTTGGTTTCAGGGGCGCATGGAGTTTGGGCCGCGCGCGCTTGGCAACCGCTCAATCGTCGTTGACCCGCGACGCGCCGACATGAAAGAGATTCTGAACGAGCGCATCAAGAAGCGCGAGCCGTTTCGCCCCTTTGCGCCTTCGATAATGGAAGAGCGCATCGGAGATTATTTCGAGCAGACGCATCCCGCGCCGACGATGCTCATGGTCTATCAGATCAAGCCTGAGCAGCGCGCGTTGATTCCCGCCGTCACGCACGTTGACGGCTCAGGCCGTTTGCAAACAGTCTCGCGCGAAGTCAACCCGCGCTATTACCAGCTCATTTCAGATTTCAACGAACTAACGGGTGTGCCCGTCGTGCTCAACACATCCTTCAACGAGAACGAGCCTGTCGTCTGCACGCCGCGCCACGCGATTGATTGCTTTATGAAGACGCGCATGGATGTGCTCTATCTCGGCAACTTTGCTGTGAGAAGATCGCGCGATTGAAAATTTTATGAGGACTGAGGGATGAAGAAAAAAGCTCTTATCACAGGTATCACCGGACAGGATGGAAGCTATCTGTCGGAGCATCTGCTGAGCCTCGGCTATGAAGTTCACGGGCTTGTGCGGCGCGTCGCGCTCGAAGACCCCGGCCGCCGCTTCACGCGCATCGAGCCCCTGCTAGACCGCATCAAGATGCACGCGGCCAGTCTTGAGTCTTACGCCTCCATCT
>JBAWGU010000350.1:0-3229 GCA_049593215.1 Pyrinomonadaceae bacterium | reverse complement strand
TACTGACTACGGACAATTAACTTATGCTTCTTCTTCAAGCCAACACTACTTCGTTACTTAATGTCGGCGACTTGCAGCTTATCGCGCCGGAGCTGATTCTGACCGTGTGCGCGTGCGTCGCGCTCGTGATGGAAGTCGTGCTGCCCTATAAGCTGAGCAAGCAGACGGCTTATTTCACGCTCATCGGCATCGCGCTCGCGGCCCTCTCGCTCTTCTTTCTCTGGCAGGTGAATAGCGCTGCGCTGCCGCTCAACGGCTTTTACGGCATGGTGCGTATAGACGGCTTTGCAATCATCTTCAAAGCCATCTTTCTCTGCGCCGCCGCGCTCGCCGTCGCCATTTCTATTCGCTATCTGGACATCGAAGGCGAGCAGCACGGCGAATACTATGCGCTCGTGCTCTTCGCCACCGTCGGCATGATGTTTCTGGGCAGTGGCTATGATCTGATCCTGCTCTACATCAGCCTTGAGTTGATGGCTCTCACCTTCTACGTGCTCGTCGCGTTCACTAAACGCCAGAAGCGTTCCAACGAAGCCGCGATGAAATACTTCCTGCTCGGCGCATTCTCGTCAGGCATCCTGCTCTACGGCATGTCGCTGCTTTACGGCGTCGCAGGCTCGACGAATCTTGGCGAGATTGGACGGAGCCTGAACGCGATGTTCGCAGGAATGCAGAACAACGTGGAGACTGCGGGTTGGGCTGTGGACGTGAAGCCGATTCTGCTGCTTGGCATGATTGCTCTGGCCGCCGGACTCTTCTTCAAGATTGCCGCCGTCCCTTTTCACATGTGGGCACCTGACGTTTACGAAGGCGCACCGACATCCGTAACAGCATTTCTCTCAACCGGCTCAAAGGCCGCGAGCTTTGCGCTCTATGCGCGCATCTTCATCGAGGCTCTCGGCGGAATGCGTATGGAATGGGCACCGCTTCTGGGCCTCGTCGCGGCCATCACTATCATGGTCGGCAACTGGGCCGCCGTCACGCAGGAGAATTCAAAACGCCTGCTCGCGTATTCTTCAATCTCGAATGCAGGCTACCTGCTGCTGGGATTGATTGCCGGAAACCAGTATGGCTATGTCGGCCTCGTCATCTATCTCTTCGTGTACACGCTGATGAATTTGGGAGCGTTCGGCATCATCATCTCCCTGCGTCGGCGCGGAATTATCGGCGACAATGTTGACGACCTCTCAGGTCTAGGCCAGAAGGCTCCGGGCATGGCGTTGATGATGGCTGTCTTCATGCTCTCGCTCGGAGGACTGCCGATGACGGGCGGCTTCATCGGAAAATATTTTCTCTTCGGCGGCTTGCTTCAACGCGGCGAGGCTGACGGCAAGAACTGGTACTACTGGCTCGCCATCTGGGCCATACTCAACACAGTCGTTTCCTTCTACTACTACGTGCGCTTCATACGCGTGATGTACCTGGGCGACCGCGTTGCGGACGACAAGCCGCTCGCGCTCTCGCCTGCGCTTCGGACCGCGCTCATCGTTGCGCTCGTCGGAGTGATCTTTGTCGGCGTATTCCCGCAACCCTTTATCAGCGTCGCGCAAAAACTTCTCTCTCCGCTCACCGCCGCCGGAATTGCTGCTGCTGTTAAATAGGTCTTGCGGCGCGCGGGGCATCAACTCGGCTAAAGGAGGCTCAAAAGATGAAAAGCAAACGAAGATTTCTCTCGCTGTTAATCGTCGCGCTGGCATTAACGGCTCAACTCACTTTTCTGTCTTCCCTGACTCAAGCGAGACAGAACGCAAACTCGTCCACCACGATGGCGCAAGACAATCGCGTAGAGATTCCGGGCGGCAACTGTCGCAGAAGATGCGCGAGGGCGTATCGCTTTTGTCTGCGTAGCGGCAAAAACACTATGGCGTGCCGCAGGCATTATAGGAACTGCCTGCGCCGTTGCCCGCAATAGCTCAAACATTTGTGATAGCTCAAGAGGCGATGCTACTTTGGCTCGGTGGCATCGCCTCTTTCTTTTATGGTCCTCTTTTATTTCTTCGTATTGATAGTCGTCTGGCTTGGCATCAAGTCGCTTCAAGGCGGCGTGCGCTTCCTCTCTTACGTTCACAGCGAGACGCAGAAAGAGTTGCCCGCCTTCACCCCGTTCGCCTCCATCATCGCGCCGTGTCGCGGGCTGGATCAGGGATTGAGAGAGAATCTGGGCGCGCTTTTCGTGCAGGACTATCCGGCTTACGAAATCATCTTCGTGACTGAAGACGCGCACGATCCTGCGCTCGTTGTGATTGAAGAACTACGCAAGGCTTTCGCAGGGAAGAAGGAAATGATCGCGCGTGTCGTCCATGCCGGAAGAGCTACGGAGAGCGGGCAGAAAGTCCACAACCTTATCGCTGCCGTAGGCGAAGCGTCTGAGATTAGCAACGTCTTCGTCTTCGTTGACACGGACGCGAGGCCGCAGGCCCATTGGTTACGAGCGCTCGTCGCGCCTCTCGCAGATGAGCGTATGGGCGCGGCAACGGGCTATCGCTGGTTTGTCCCTGTCAATGGAGGTCTGGCCTCGCACCTGCGCGCTGTGTGGAACGCTTCGATTGCCTCCGCGCTGGGCGAGCGTGGAGACAGGAATTTCTGCTGGGGAGGCTCGACGGCAATCCGCCGCGCAACTTTTGAAAAATTGAACATGCGTGAGCGTTGGCGCGGCACGCTCTCAGACGATTTCACAATGATGCGCGTGCTCCGCAAGGAAAATCTGCCGATTCATTTTGTGCCGCAATGTCTCACGCCTTCTCTTGAAGACTGCACCATCCGCGAACTCTTTGAATTCACCACACGGCAACTCAAGATCACGCGCGTTTACGCTCCGGGCTTCTGGAAAGCAATCCTCACCGGAAGCCTGCTCTTCACGCTCATCTTCTTCGGCGGCCTCGCGCTCGTCATCACACGCGCGGCTTTAGGACTCTCATACCTCCTCCCTCTCGCGCTTCTTGTCATCATCTTCGCGCTCGGAGCAGCCAAAGCTTACATACGCTTGCTCGCCGTTTCGCTCCCGCTCTCTTCATATCGGGCGGAATTGAGAAAGGGATTGCTGGCGCATCTCTTCCTGTGGCCCGTCGCATCCGCGCTCTATCTCTACAACGCCCTGTGCGCGGCCTTCTCACGCCGCATCGTCTGGCGCGGCATTGCCTATGAATTGAAATCGCCAACGGAAACTGTCATTATCAGTAGCCAGAAGTCAGTAGCCAGTAGCCAGTAGATTGATGAGCATTCATTGCTG
>JBAWGU010000349.1:0-3761 GCA_049593215.1 Pyrinomonadaceae bacterium | reverse complement strand
GACCCGCCCGCTACCGCAGGCGGTTCTGACTTCCTGAGCAAAACCAGTCTTCAACTTTTTTCGTAATTCACATTGATGAGCGCAACAAACTTACAGACCGCTTCTCGATGGAGCAGGCTCAAACGGTCCAGAATAGTGCGGATTATTTTGGTCCTTATAGCGGCAATCTGCGTCTGGGCAGCGATTGATCTCTACGCTCCGAGACAAACCGACATATGCCAATTCGACCCCGAAGAAGTCGCGCGCCTCGACACAGCGATGTGGCGTTCTTACTACAGCCGCCAGCGTCTTCTTCTCTTTCGACAACTCGCGGAGTTGTTGCGGACGCAGTATCGCTTGCCCTTCCTTCGTTCCAATCTCGTCGCGTACAGGGCTGCGAAATCTGCTTTCGTCTTCAAAGACGGACACAGCCGCGCGGACTACGAGAAGGCTCTGCCGGACTTGTTAAAATTCTACGCAGACGTTCGCAAGGTCAGCAACGTGCCGTTCGACACGGAGCGCGCGGCCCATCTTGAGCTTGAATGGTGGATCATTCATCGTCAACGCGCGCAGCATCCGCCGGGAGACCTTGAGCGTGCGCTCGCGGAATTGGCCGCAGAGGTTTACCGCGTGCCCGTTGAGAGTATGATGGAGCACGCGCGACTGCGTGCGGAGGCGATGAGAATACGCGATGATAAGGCGGAGGCAGGCGGCGTCACAGAAGAAGACTGGAAGCGCATTGACGAGCTGCTGCATGAATCATGGAGATCGCTCTCGCGTGCCGTGAAGCATTAAACTCTTCCGTAGAAATCAGGGGCAATAATGAATAGGCATTCCAGATATTTTTCACTCGCGCTCGTTCTCTCTCTCCTCATCACGCTTCCCGCAGGTGCGGCTCTCGGACAAAAGAGTGCTAGACGGTCTTCCAGATCGGCTCGAAGAGTAGAGCCTGTGCTTGAGAAAAACGTGCGGGCGGAATTGAACTTCCTCGCCAGCGATGCTTTGCAGGGGCGGGGGAGTGGAACAGGTTATGAGCGAATCGCCGCAGAGTACATCGGTTCGCAATTCTCACAGTTCGGCCTTGAGCCTGCGGGCGACACAGACGCATCGGGAGTGAAAAGCTTCGTGCAGCGCGTACCGCTAGAAGCGGGAGCAACGTGGAATGCTGTCGGCGTGTTGCGCGGCTCTGATGCGAAGGCTGCCGGTGAAGCGATCATCCTGAGCGCGCATCTGGACCATCTTGGAGTCGGTCAAGCTGTCAACGGCGATGCTATCTACAACGGCGCGGATGATGATGCCTCCGGCTGCGTCGCTGTGCTTGAGCTTGCGCGCGCGCTTGCTTCTGGCCCAAAGCCTCGCCGCACAATCTACTTCGTCTGCTTCGGAAGCGAAGAGAAGGGCGGCTTCGGCGCAACATATTTCATAGAGCATTCGCCCGTGCCGCTTGAGCGCATCGCCGCCAACCTTGAGTTTGAGATGATCGGGCGGGCGGATGAGAAAGTCCCGAAGGACACGCTCTGGCTCACGGGCTATGACCGCTCGAATCTGGGGCAAGAGCTTGTGCGTCAGGGCGCGCGTCTGGTCGCAGACCCGCATCCTGAGCAGAATTTTTTTCAACGCTCGGATAATTACACGCTCGCCCTGCGCGGAGTCGTCGCGCATACTGTCTCAAGCTTCGGGTTGCACACGGATTATCACAGGCCGAGCGATGAAGTGTCGAAGATAGATTTCCAGTTGATGACGCGCTCCATTGGCTCGCTCATTGGTCCTGTGCGCTGGCTGGCAAGCTCAACTTTCCGTCCGGCATGGTCGCCGGGCCGCTCTCCGAAACGCGGTTGACGTTTGGCCCGAAGCGCGCATCTCAAGCTTTATGAAAATCAAAAGGATTACCACGCACGTTGTTCTACTTCTCTCGGCATTCTTCGTTTCACATTCTTTCTACAAAGATGAAGCAGTAGCTGCAACACGCTGGTCTGCGAAGCTCGACAGCGATGTGCGCTTTTATCAATCAACGGAACTCGGCGTGCTCGTTGTCGGAACAGAAAAGTCGCTCTACGGCCTCGATGCGGAATCGGGTGATGTGCTGTGGCGGCGCAAGAGTGTGCGGCTTGATGAGACGGACGTTGCGGCTGTGCCGGGCACTGACCTCCTGCTTTTAAGTTTGGAGAGCGGAGATAAATCAAGGCTGGAAGCTGACGATCTCCTGACGGGCAACACCATCTGGCGCAGCGATAAGGTGCGCGGCTCGGTGATGCAAATGGCTCTGGACCAAAATGCCAACCTGCTTGCCGTCGTCCTTGTGCGTGATGCAAAGGGCCGCGCGCGCGAAGGCTTCAAGCGTCACCCCGTAGTTCACCTGTTTGATCTAGGCGCAGGCAGAGAACTCTGGAAGTATGAGCTTGAGAGCGAGGTTGAGATGATGCCCTCGCGTTGGAGCGAGGATAAAGATAAGGATGTTGCTTACACGCTCGACAACTATCGCCCGCCAGCGTTTCTTGATGGTCGCCTATATCTTTTCTACGAGGGCGTGACCTCCCTCGAAGAGCCGACGGGCAAAGAGCGCAGGCGCGAAAAGTTTCGCGTCAACGAGGAAGGGTTGGCGCTCACAGAAGCAGACCCTGTGATGGACGAGCGTTATGTTTATGTTTCCGGCAGAGGACGCGTGCGCGCCATCTCGCGCTCAAGCGGCGAGGTCGCGTGGGAGTCGAAAGACTTGGGGCTGACGCCGGAGATGATACTCACGCGCGACGTGCTTTATGTGCGAACGGGTGGACAGTTCACGCGCGTCGAGAATGGCGAGCAGGTGGAGCGCGGCCCTTACGGCGTCAGCGCAATCAACACGGAAACAGGAAAAACTCTCTGGCGATACAAAGGCGCAGACAAAGGCATCACAAACATCACGCTCCCCGATTCAAACACAATCGCTCTCGCAGACCGCGACGATCTCATCATGCTCGATGCTGCGACGGGAAAGCGGCGCGCGAAATCTTCTCATGAAGTTGAGAAGGCTGCTTTCGCTTTGTTGAACGAGCGGGGGCAGGTGGTGGTTGGAGGAGAGAGGGAAGTCGCCGCTTTCGACACGGCGAGCGGAGAGAACGTCTGGCGCGCTCATCATGGCCCGCCGGGGCGTGGCTTGTTTAGAACTGTCGCGGCGATTGCTGCTCGCGCGGCCTCGCTCTACTTCCGTTACGGCGGCGCAGCCACCACAGTCTTTCGCGGCGCGCAACTTCTGAATGCCGCGAGCACGCTTCGCTGGTCGGGCTTGACGGCCCACGCGACTCTGCCAAACCTGACGAGCCTCGCGGAGAATTACACGCGCGAGTATGTGAGGGAGAGATTCACTTCGTTCGGCGTTCTTTCGCGCGTGCGACAGGCTCAGAACATCCGATTGCCTACAATGCCCGCGAGGCCGACAGTCTCTTCATCCGAAGTGGAAGAGCGTTTGCTGGACCGGCTTGACCCTGCATCGCAACTTGAGAAACTCTCGCGCTTCCTCTGGCGGCGCAGGCAACTGGCAGCGTTGCGTGGACACTGGATTTACTTCTATACGGACTTGAAAGGGCGCGAGGGAGGCAGCGGCCTGCTCGGCATCAATCTAAACACGGGCGCGGCGGAGCGAGCGGTCCGGCTGAGCAATCCTGATGACCGTTTCATTAGCGACGAGGCGGCGGTCCTGCTCTACACCTCAAAGGATGATCGTGTGATGGCTTATGAATTGGGCGGCAGCCAGTAGCCTTACCAGATTCGCAAATGAATGGACCAGAATAACTACCGTTTAGAGG
>JBAWGU010000348.1:0-10847 GCA_049593215.1 Pyrinomonadaceae bacterium | reverse complement strand
CAATGAGTAAATGAGTTAATGCTTTATCCTGTCTATCCTGTCCATCCCTGTTTGAATCCTCTTTGAGTCATGCGGGCAGAGGACTTGTCCCCGCCCCTACATAACTCCTCAACCGGCCATGACGCTCGCTTCCACTTCTTCCGCTCTTCGGCGCGCGAAAACTTTAGAAGCCACGAAGGCTGCGCCGCCCGCGCCGAGGATTGTCAACATCATCCAGAAAGGATAACGCACGCGATAGAGCGTCCCGATGTTGATGACGATCAGGCCGAGCGACGTTGCGCCCATCCCAACGGTGAGCGCGAGCAGCCACACGACAAGGCTCTGTCTCTTCTGCCAGAAACCTGCGAGCGCGAGAATCTCTATCAGGTAAGTCAAGAGCATCTCGAAGCCGGAAAGCAATCTGCCGGAAGTGCCAACCTGCGACCCCGCGCCAAACCACATCGAAGGGAAAGGAGCAAACAGCCCGACGAAGACGGCGCGCGGCAGGTAGAGAATCATATCAGTCATGCTGTGGAACTGCGTATCCGCGTCTATGTTTGAGCCGGGCATCGCTCCGTAGACGCCTTGCGGCTTCACAAACGCCTGACGCTGCTCGGCAATGCGTTGCCAGAGCGGAAGTGGCGCGTCGTGCATCTTCTCTGCAAACGTCATCTGCTGCCACTCCTGATCGCTCACGCCTCTACTGCTTCCGCCGCCTGAGCTTGTCACCGCGCTCTTCTTCTCCTCCTGCCGTGTCATCTCCTGAAAGATCGTTCTCGCCTGCGGAATCAAGATGACTGCCGCGACAAGCAACGCCGCGCCGAGCATGTTGCCCTTCAGCCAGCGTCTTTCGCGCAACTGTCGAATCACGAACAGCACGACTCCCAACAGTACGACTGCGCGCGCCACATCCCACATGGCGATTCTGACAATCCAGATTACAAGAGCGGACAGAATCGCTACTGCGCCTACCAACAGACCTCTGTGCCATGAAAGATTTTTGGTCAGCCAGAGAGAGATCGCCAGCACCAGCACCAGAATCGCGCTCATCAAGAGCGGGTCTCTCAGCAGTTGCGTCGTATGCAGCAGGTATGAGGGCCAGAGCGCAATAATCAGTGAAGCGAGGAGCGCAATGCGCCTGTCAAAAATCTCCTGCGCAAGTTGGAAGGTAAAAACGAGAGTCACCAGATAGTAGAAGAGATTAATCGGCTCGATGGTCAGAATATTGAATCCGGCCCACGAGCTAAAGAGCGTGTAAGACAATGAGTAGAGCTTGACGTGCAGTTGCGCGGGCGCGTCCAGCCATGACCAGCCATGCCCGTGCATCAGCAGGTTTGCAAGGTATCTCACCTGCAACTGGTAACGAAACCCGTCGGAAGCGAACGCTCCGAGTCCGTTCTCCTCAAACTGGCCCGGCATCAGCCGCAAGCGTCCGACTAAAAAAAGCATCGCTGTCGCCAGCAGGTGCCACACCGCCGCCGCGCCAATCAAGCGTGAAGTTTTTAGTTGCTCAAAGCTTTCAAAGCTGATTCTTGAACCCGAAAAATCTCTCATCATAAAAGTCGTGCTATTAAACCAGCATTAAGATAGAAGGGCAAAAGGGGAAGAACGAGTTGAAGGGGAAAAGGTTAAGAGGGTAAAAGGGGAAAGGGAAAGGGGAGAGTTATTCATCTTTCCCTTTTACCCGTTTGCCCTTTTACCCGTTTCCCCTTTGCTTTTCTATTTCCCTCTTCTCCCCTTAACCTTGCGCGTGTCCGAAACGCTTTGGACAGGACGACAGAGCGTTCGCTAATATAAGATGAGTAACGGTTGAATGTCATGTTGAAACAGGGAAGTTGCGGCTCAAGTGAACAGTCGGCCATCAGCTTTCGGCAATCAGCTTTGTTGCTTTTTGCTGGTGGCTGAAAGCTGATGGCTGACTGCTTCTTAAAGATTATCTAACGTGTGTGGAATTGTAGGCATTGTTCGTTCGGGCGACGACCCGGCAGTTGATCGCGCTCTGCTCCGGCAGATGTGCGAGGCGATTCGCCATCGCGGGCCGGATGAAGACGGCTTCTACTTTAATGGCGGGGTCGGCCTCGCCATGCGCCGTCTCTCCATCATTGATCTCGCGGGCGGACAGCAACCCATTCACAACGCAGACCGTTCGGCATGGATTGTCTTCAACGGAGAAATCTACAACTACCGCGAGTTGCGTGAGAGTTTAGAAAAACTCGGCCACAGGTTTTACACGAACAGCGACACGGAAGCGATCATACACGCCTACGACCAGTACGGCACAGATTGTCCCAAACACCTGCGCGGCATGTTTGCCTTTGCAATCTGGGACGAACGACAACAACAACTCTTTCTCGCACGCGACCGCGTTGGCAAAAAACCTCTGCTCTATGCAGATGTCAAAGGCCAACTCATCTTCGGCTCGGAGTTCAGCGCGCTCCTGCTGCACCCGGACATCAGCCGCGACATTGATCGCGCCGCGCTTCACTACTATCTCTCGTTCCTCTGCATCCCTGCGCCGCTCACGGCCTATCGCGCCATCAGAAAACTTGAGCCGGGCCACTGGCTGCTCTGGAAACAGGGCGAGATAAAAATTGAGCGATACTGGCAACCAGATTTTTCCAAAAAAATAAAAGTCAGTGAAGAAGAGGCTGGCGAGCGCGCTCTGGAAATTTTGCGCGAAGCCGTGCGCGTGCGTTTGATGTCGGAAGTCCCGCTCGGAGCGTTTCTTTCCGGCGGCATTGATTCGAGCGCCGTGGTCGCATTGATGAGCGAGCAATCGAGCGAGAGAGTCAAAACTTTTTCCATCGGATTTGAAGAACAGGATTTCAGCGAGCTACATCACGCGCGCCGCGTCGCAGAGCACGTCGGCGCAGAGCATCACGAGTTCATCGTCCGCCCCGATGCGATGGAAGTCTTGCCCACGCTCGTAGAGCATTACGGCGAGCCTTACGCCGATTCTTCTGCAATTCCGACCTACTACGTTTCAAAGGAAACACGCAAGCACGTCACGGTCGCTCTCAACGGCGATGGCGGCGACGAATGTTTCGCGGGCTACGAACGCTATGCTGCGATGCGTCTTGCAGAGCGTTATCACCGTCTGCCCGCCTCTGTCAGAAAATCTTTAATCGAGCCGGGCATTGAAATGATTCCGGCATCTTCGGCGCGCACAAGTTCCGTCGCGCGTGCCAAACGCTTCATGCGCGCCGCCTCTCTGCCTAAGACGGAAAGATACCTGCGCTGGATCAGCGTCTTCGACCGTGAAGCGAAGAGCGAACTCTACTCGGATGATTTCAAACAGGAGACTGCGGCAATGGACGCTGCCGCGTGGATTGATCCGTGGTTTGCGCGAGCCAACGGCGCAGGCATTGTTGATGCAGCGTTGCTGGCAGACACGATGACCTATTTGCCAAACGACCTGCTCGTCAAAGTTGATATTGCGAGCATGGCCGTGTCTCTGGAAGCGCGCTCGCCTTTCCTGGACCATCATGTGATAGAGTTTGCCGCGAGCCTGCCGGAGAATCTGAAACTGCGCGGCATGACGACCAAGTACATTTTGAAGCGTGTCCTGAAAAAGTTGTTGCCGTCGGAAAATCTTGAGCGGCGCAAGATGGGCTTCGGCGTTCCCATCGGCCACTGGTTCAGAGGCGAGATGCAAGGCTTCCTGCGCGAGACCTTGCTCTCGGAAAAACATTTGCGTCGCGGCCTCTTCAAACCCGAAGCCGTCGCGCGTCTCGTCGAGCATCACACGAGCGGCAAGCGCGACTACGCGCACCAACTCTGGACGCTGCTCATGCTCGAATTGTGGTTCAGAAGATTTATTGATTAAAAACTGTCCGTAGTCCGTTGTCAGTTGTCCGTTGTTTGTGGTTGCTAAGATGAATGCTGAAGCTAAAGCATTCAATACGATTCCCACTCAAAACAACGGACAACGGACTACTGACCACGGACAAATAACCGGAGGTTATTTTTGTGAAAGGTGTCGTTCTGGCGGGCGGGTTGGCGACGCGCTTGCGGCCTTTGACGGCGGTGACGAACAAGCACTTGTTGCCTGTTTATAACCAGCCGATGATCTATTACCCGATTCAAACTCTGGTCAACGCAGGCATCACGGACATTATGATCGTGACGGGCGGAAACTCTGCCGGAGATTTCCTGAAACTACTCGGCAACGGCAAGGCGTTCGGCCTCAAGCATCTCAACTACACTTATCAGGAGGGCGAAGGCGGCATCGCGCAGGCGCTCTCGCTCGTAGAGCATTTTGCCGCAGGCGAACCCATCTGCGTCGTGCTCGGCGATAACATCATCGAAGGCAACATCAGTTCAGCCGTGCGCGGCTTTCGTCATCAGGGAAGCGGCGCGAAGATTCTCTTGAAGAAAGTCGCAGACCCGCAACGCTTCGGCGTGCCCGAACTCGACGGTCGCCGCGTCCTACGCATCGAAGAGAAACCGTCAGAACCGAAATCCGAATACGCCGTCATCGGCATCTACCTCTACGACGAGAACGTCTTCGACATCATTCGCCCTCTGAAACCTTCACGGCGCGGCGAGCTTGAAATCACGGATGTCAACAACGCCTACATCGAGCGCAACGAGATGACTTGGGACGAGCTTGAGGGCTGGTGGACTGATGCCGGAACTTTCGAGAGCCTGCTGCGCGCCTCAAACCTTGTCGCCGAAACAGGCGCGAACAAAATGGAGCTAGAGAATGCAGAACAAGCAACCGCAAACGCCTGAGAGTTTTAAGGAAGGAGAGATACGCGATGTCGTCGTGCGCGATCTGCGCAAGTATAATGACGAGCGCGGCTGGCTCGCAGAGCTTTTCCGCCACGACGAGCTGGAAGAAGAGTTCTATCCCGCGATGGCTTACATCTCTTCGACCGAAGCCGGTGTCACGCGCGGCCCGCATGAGCACGTAGATCAAGCGGACCTCTTCTGCTTTATTGGTCCATCAAACTTCAAAATGCGCCTCTGGGACAATCGCGCAGACTCCGAGACTTTCAACCACGTGATGACTCTCTACGTCGGCGCAGACAATCCGAAAACCGTGCTCGTCCCCAAAGGCGTCGTCCACGCCTATCGCAACATCGGCAACACCACAGGCATCGTCATCAACTGCCCCAACCGCCTCTACATGGGCCGCAACAAAAAAGAGGAGATTGACGAGATCAGGCACGAAGACGAGCCAGATACGGTGTTCAGGATTGAGGATTAACTATTCGCCAGTGGTCCGTAGCCCGTAGTCCATTGTTTGTGTTTGCTAAGTTGAAGCCTAAAGATAAAGCATTCAATTTCAGTTAAGCTCAAAACAACGGACCACTGACCACGGACTACGGACAGCTTTTAATGAAAATCATTCGCATCATCGCGCGTCTCAATGTTGGTGGACCTGCTCGCCATGTCGTGTGGTTGACGGCGGGACTGAAGGATTGCGAGACGTTGCTGGTGGCGGGGACTGTGCCGCCGGGCGAAGATGATATGAGCTACTTTGCGACGGAGGCGGGCATCCGTCCGCACTTCATCCCTGAGATGAGCCGCGAGATTTCCGTCAAGGATGCTGTGACGATCTGGAAACTCTATCGCCTCTTCCGGCGCGAGCGGCCAGACGTTGTACACACGCACACGGCGAAGGCTGGAACGGTGGGGCGCATCGCAGGTTTCTGTTATCGTTGGCTGACGCCTGCGACTCTCTGGGGTCGCCCGCGTCGCTGCCTCTTTGTCCATACGTATCACGGCCACATCTTTCATAGCTATTACGGCGCGCTCAAGACGCGCATCTTTCTCGCCATTGAAAAGCTGCTGGCGCGCACCGTGACGGATCGCATCATCACCATCAGCCCGCAGCAGTTCCATGAGATACACGAAACGTTCGGCGTGGGCCGCGCGGAACAGTTTGCCGTCGTGCCGCTCGGATTAGACACCAGCGTTTTTACAAAGTGGCAGGAGCGGCGCGAGCCTTTGCGCGACGAGTTGAACGCGAGCGCGCATGATAGGCTCATAGGCATCGTCGGGCGTCTGACAGAAATTAAGAATCACGAGCTGTTTCTTAAAGCTGTCGCGCATTACAAGAGCGCGCACGGAGTTGAGCATGGAAAAGGGCGTGTGCGTTTTATTATCATCGGTGATGGGCAACTGCGCCGCGCGCTGGAAGAGCAGGCAGGCGCGCTAGGGCTAAGCCGTGACGTGACGTTTACGGGGACACGCAACGACGCGGAAAATTTTTATCCTGCGCTCGATACGGTTGCGCTCTCTTCCAGAAACGAGGGCACGCCTCTGACGCTGATTGAAGCGATGGCGAACGCCCGCGCGTGCGTGGCGACGGCTGTTGGCGGCGTCGTTGATCTCTTTGGGAAAGAGAGGGAAGAGAACAGCGGAAAGTCTTATACTGTTTGCGAGCGTGGCATACTGGTCCAGGCCGGAGACGTTGAGGGTTTAAGCAATGGCATCGCTCGTTTAGTTGAAGATGAAGAGTTAAGGCGCGAGTTGGGCCAGCGCGGGTTGGAGTTTGTCACGCAGAACTATTCAAAAGAGCGTCTGCTCGCGAACATTGAGAATCTATACCAGGAGCTTGTTCAAGAAAAATCCGTAGCATCATCGTCCATTTCTCGTAAAGCGCATATTTCAACCGAGCATCATATTTGATCGAAGAGTTAGAATCTGAAATCTCAGATTTTGAAATTTGAGATTGAGAATAAGGGAGCATAAAATTTGCGAATATTGATTACAGGCGGCGCGGGCTTTATCGGGTCGCATCTCTCCGACGCCTACATTGAGCGCGGCGATGAGGTCTATGTGATTGACGATCTCTCGACGGGCAGCATCGAGAACATTCGTCATCTCAAAAACAATCCGCGCTTTCATTACACGATTGACAGCGTTCACAACCAGCCGCTCGCTGCCGAACTCGTGGACCAATGCGATGTCATCTTTCACCTCGCGGCGGCTGTCGGCGTCAAATTGATTGTCGAAAGCCCGGTGCGCACCATCGAGACGAACGTGCGCGGCACGGAAGTCATCCTCGCGCTCGCCAACAAGAAGAAGAAGAAGGTGCTGGTCGCTTCGACTTCGGAAGTTTACGGCCTCAGCGCGGAAGTGCCTTTTCGTGAAGACGGAAATCTGGTGATGGGCGCGACGACCAAAGGGCGTTGGAGCTATGCCTGCTCGAAAGCGATTGACGAATTTTTAGCTCTCGCTTACTGGCGCGAGAAGAAGCTGCCGACCATCGTCGTGCGTCTCTTCAACACGGTCGGCCCGCGACAGACGGGGCAATACGGCATGGTCATCCCGACGTTTGTCAAACAGGCTCTCGCCGGAAGGCCCATCACAGTTTACGGCGACGGCAAGCAGACGCGCTGCTTCGGTTATGTCGGAGATATTGTCGGCGCGCTCGTCAAGTTGATGGACCACGAAAACTCTGTGGGTCAGGTTTTCAACATCGGCTCGAACGAGGAAGTGACAATCTTGCAGTTGGCAGAGCGCGTCAAAGAGTTGACGAATTCGGATTCCGAGATTGTCTTTGTGCCTTACGACGAAGCTTACGAAGAAGGCTTTGAAGACATGCCGCGCCGCGTGCCTGACATCTCGAAGGTGAATGCGCTCGTCGGCTTCCGGCCCGAAATGTCGCTCGAAGGAATCCTTCAGAGCGTGATTAATTATCAGAGCGGGCGTCCCTGAAATGTTTTGCCCCCTTCGGCCTCACTAATTCGGTCTCACAGCAGCAAGGAGAATTAGAGATGCCTCCGCCTTCCAGCGACCGCCGCGTATCGCCTCGCTTTGATGCGACGCTCGAAGCGCGTCTTGAGTTTAGCGTCCTGATGGTTGACGCCAAAGCTCGTGGCAGCGGCGTGCAGCGCATGATGGCGTTTGCAGGCCACACGCTCAATTTAAGCGAGACAGGATTGGCCGTCTTCGTGCGTGCCAGAAATATTGACGAGAGCTACCTGACGGGCGGCGAAGGCGCAATGCGCATCGAGCTTGACCTGCCGGACGGCCCGCTTGAGATACGAGCCACGCCCGTGCGCTACGAACGAATCGTCGAAGGCAAAACGGAGAGCGGCTACTTCATCGGCGCGCAGATTGTGAAGATGAGCGACCGCGAGCGTGAGCGTTACATCAAGTATTTGCGCGACCTGCACAAGGCATCAGAGACTTGAAGAGTTTCAAAAGTTGTTAGATAACGTGCATCAATGCCTTAAAAGCTAGATGCAACAAAGCCCCGAAGGGGCGCAATTCAATAGCCCAGCGCAACGCGCTGGGTAATGTCAGCAATTTTGACGACAAGCCCTGTAAGGGCGGTATACGAAGCGAGGATAGATATGCCTCAATCTCTATCTTCAATCCTCATTCACCTCGTTTTCAGCACGAAGCTGCGCGAGCCTTTCATCAAACCTGAAATCGAAGCGGAACTTCACGCTTACCTGTGCGGTATTTTTCGTGAATGCAAATCTCCTTCGTTGCTGGTTGGTGGAACGCAAGACCATGTTCACGCTCTATTCGCTCTGCACCGCACCCAGAATGTTGCCAGCGTTGTAGAAGAAGTAAAGAAAGGATCATCCAAGTGGATCAAGACAAAAGGAAATGAGTTTAGGGGATTCCAATGGCAAGCCGGTTATGGAGCTTTTTCCGTTGGGCAATCAAGTGTGGCGGCATTGAAGCGGTATATCGCTACACAGAAAATTCATCATCGTCGTAGAACATTTCAGGAAGAGTTCCGAGAGCTGTTGAAGAAGTATGAGATTGATTATGACGAGCGTTACATATGGGATTAAGTTATCACGCCCTTTCAGGGCTAGCATGGGAAATGAAACGCCCACCCAGCGCGATGCGCTGGGCTATTGAATTGCGCCCCTTCGGGGCCTAGGAATACCGGGATGATGCCCGTTGCGTCATCACCTGCGTTGCTGAGTGTTGCCCCATCGGGGTTGTCCTTTTTCTCCCCTCTTATATTGTGCTGCAACCCTTCTGCGTGAAATCTCGTAACAGATTGTTCACGTTGCGATCTACAAAGCCCGCGCTCCCATCCGGCGGGCCGCCTCTTGAGGAGAAATTGATGAGACGAAAAATTCTTGCGCCGTCTTTTACAGGGCTGGTCCTCTTCCTTTTGTTCAGCCTCACGCCTGCGGCTTTCGCGCAAAGCGGCGGGCAGTTTAGCGTTGATTATACGGTTGAAATTGCAAACAGGGACGCGAGTCTCTTTCATGTGACGACGCGGGTGAAGGGAATCAAGGAGTCGCGCCTTGAGCTTTCGCTGCCGACGTGGACGCCCGGCTGGTACACCGTCGAAAACTACGCGAAGAATATCCTGCGGCTCAAGATTACGGACGCGAGCGGCGCGCGCCTCGCGCACATGATGCCGCGCAAGCAGACGTGGAGCGTGGAGACGAAGGGCAAGAGCGAGATTAAAGTTGAGTTTGATTACCATGCAGACAAGCTCGCGCTCAATCAGGCGAAGATTGCGAAAGACTTTGCTTTCTTCACAGGCACAGAGCTTTTCCTTGAGCCTCTGGGCCATCGCAACTCAACCTTTACAGTGCATCTCGTCACGCCGCAAGGCTGGAAGATTATTTCCGCACTGAAAGAGACCAGCGATCCGACAACTTTTACTGCGCCCGATTACGACACGCTCGTTGATGCGCCGACGGAGATGGGCAACTTCGACGTGACAAACTTTTCTGTCGAAGGGAAGCCGCATTATTTTGTTGCCACGCCTGCGGGCGCATTCTCGACAGAGAAAGCGCAGAAGTTTGCGGGGATGCTGGCGAAAGTCGCTTCCGCGCAGAGCGCAATTTTCGGCGGGCTGCCTTATGAGAAGTATGTCTATTTCTATTTCTTCATGATGGCTGAATCGAACGCGGGTGGCGCGCTCGAACATTTGAACTCGCACGTCAGCTTCGCACCTCCGGGACAGATGGCGCAGCCGCAACAGATGATCGGCACGGCCTCGCACGAGTTCTTTCATCTCTGGAACGTCAAGCGCATACGCCCCGCAGAGATGTGGCCCTACGACTACGCGCGCGAGAACGAGACGCCGCTCCTCTGGGTCTCCGAAGGTTTTACGAACTACTACGGCAGCGTCGCCACCTATCGCGCAGGCGTGCGGAATCGAAAAGAGT
This sequence comes from Pyrinomonadaceae bacterium, assembly GCA_049593215.1. Classification (GTDB taxonomy): domain Bacteria; phylum Acidobacteriota; class Blastocatellia; order Pyrinomonadales; family Pyrinomonadaceae; genus JBAWGU01. The sequence continues at coordinate 759 of JBAWGU010000348.1, read as the reverse complement.
TTTTAGAGACCGTCGCAGGAGCGATTAGCGGCGTCGAGAGCAACGAAGCGCGCGGCTACGTTTCGCCGGCAGATTCTTCAGCCTCTACATGGCTCGGCTACGATTCGCCTGTTGCGTTCAGCATCTCCTACTACACGCAGGGCCAGAATCTTGGTGCGTTGCTGGACCTCTCAATTCGTCACGACACAAGCGGAGCGGCGAGTCTTGATGATGTGATGCGAACTCTCTACCGTGATTTTTATCAGAAGGGCAAAGGCTTTTCGACGGAAGACATGATCTCTGTTATCAATCGTCTGACGAAGCGCGACTATCACGACTTTTACAATCGCTACGTGTGGGGCGTCGAGGTCCCGCCTTACGATCAGATTTATAGCTACGCGGGCATTCAGGTTGAGAAGCGACAGCAGAAAGTTCCAACCTTCGGTCTTGATGGAAGATTTTCCGGCGGCGGCTTGAAAGTTCAACGCGTCGAACCCGGCTCCAACGCAGCCGATGCGGGCCTTGAAGTCGGAGACGTGATTCAGAAGGTCAACGGGCAGGAACTCTTCCGCACTTCCTTGAACGATTTAATCGGGCAGACCGTCAAACTCTCGATCAAGCGCGAGGGGCAGGACAAAGAGCTTGAGCTGAAAGTCGGCTCGCGCGAAGAGCCTTCCTACACGCTCATAGAGATGCCGACGGCTACGCCGGAGCAGTTGAAGATTCGTGAAGGATGGCTGAAGACAGGAAACTAAAAGCTGTCCGTAGTCCGTTGTCAGT
>JBAWGU010000347.1:0-12410 GCA_049593215.1 Pyrinomonadaceae bacterium | reverse complement strand
GGTTCGCGCCGCGCTCGACAATTACGCGCGCGGCGTCAACGCCTTCATCGAATCGCTCGACGCGAAGAGCCTGCCGCCAGAGTTTCAGATACTTCAATACAGGCCGCGCCCGTGGCGTCCTGCGGACTCCATCGTCGTCGGAAAAAATCTGGCCGAAGCTCTCTCAACCACCTGGTCCACAGACATCATGCGCGCCTCGCTCGCAGATTTGCCCGCAGACAAACGTGCCGCGCTGCTCACTGAAACCTCGCCGCTCGATGTGCTCGTCGTCGGCAGTGACAAAGGCTCAACGCAGAAAAAATCCGCACGAAATTTTTCATCAACGCAAAAACCCGGCATGAGTGTTGACACGGAAACTTTGCAAGCGGTTGCAGAGATTATGCAGACCACCGAGCGTTCGCTCGAACGCATAGGTCTTTATGCGGAAGGGCGCGCGGCGAGCAACAACTGGGTCGTCTCAGGCAAGCGCACGGCGACGGGCAAGCCCATGCTTGCGAACGACCCGCACCTGCCGCCCTCTGCTCCTTCGATCTGGTACATGACGCAGCTTAGCGCGCCCGGCCTGCACGTTGCCGGAGTCACTTTTCCCGGCGCTCCCGGCATCATCTTAGGCCACAACGAACGCATCGCGTGGGGCGCAACCAATCTTGGGCCAGACGTGCAGGATGTTTATCTTGAAAAGTTTGATAAGGATAATCCGCGTCGTTACATGACGCCCGGAGGCTGGCGCGAGGCCGAAGTTCGTCGTGAAGAGATCAAGGTGCGCGAAAGTTTTACAGGCACCGCGACAAACACAGTTCCGTTCGATGTCACAGTGACGCGGCATGGTCCAATTATTCTTGAGAAGGAGGGCAGGCGTTACGCCCTGCGCTGGACTGCGCTGATGCCTGACGCGGTTGAATTAGAGGGCTTCTTATTTCTCAATCGCGCGGGCAACTGGAAAGAGTTCACTGACGCGCTCAGCCGCTACAAAGGGCCGACCCAGAATTTTGTTTACGCAGACGTGGACGGGCACATAGGTTATTACGGCGCGGGGCAAATTCCTGTCAGAAAGAGCGGCGACGGAAGCGTTCCTTATGACGGCTCGACGGATGATGGCGAGTGGTCGGGATTTATTCCTTTCGACAAGCTGCCGCACAGCTACGATCCGCCAACGGGGATGATTGTGACGGCGAACCAGCGCATCGCGGGAAGCGATTATCCATACTTTCTCACGCACGAGTGGGCACAGCCTTACCGCGCGCGCCGCATCTTCACGCTCCTGCAAGAGAAACAGAAATTGACCGCAGAAGATTTTCGCGCCATTCAAGGCGATACATACTCTTACGCTGCCCACAGTTTCGCGCGCGAAGCTTTGAAGGTCTTGAAAGGCGCAGAGGCAGAGAATAGTGTGAAACTGGGCGAGGCTCTGAGGCTCTTTGAGAGTTGGGACGGGCGCGTAGATGCAGACTCGCGCGCGGCTCTGATTGCGGCAAACATGCGTCAGGCTTTTCGCCGCCGGATCCTGACCGCTGCGTTCGGTTCCGACCGATTAACGACTTATAGCTGGTCCAACAGCGACACTCTCATTGATCGCATCATCAAGGAGCGGCCCGCAGAATGGCTGCCTAAAGAGTTCTCAAATTACGCAGACTTGCTGCGCGTGTCTTTCTTAGATGCGATACAGATGATTAACGCGGGCGTTGGCGTAGATGAATCGAATTGGACCTGGGGCAGTTATGCTAAAGCTCGCTTCCCGCATCCGCTTGCCAGCGCGCCGCTCATCGGGCAGCAGTTTGCCGTTGCTCCCTTCCCACAAAACGGGAGCGGCGGCTTCGCAGGCCCGACCGTCAACGTCGGCGCGAGCGTCTCGATGCGCTTGATTGCAGACACGAGCGATTGGGACAAGACACGACACGGCATCGCGCTCGGCGAGTCGGGTCTTCCCTCAAGCCCGCACTGGTCAGACCAGCTCGCAGACTGGCGCGCAGTCTCGCCACGCGTCTTCCCGTTCAGCAAGGCGGCAGTCGCCAGCGCGACGAAGGAGACGACGATATTGGAGCCGGCGAATTGAATTGCCGCGCAAACTTCTTTATAAATAGTTTGCGCTGATTATCTTGATTGAAGGAGAGCTAAGAACATTGCCTCAAAGCCGTAAGCGACAAACCGGAAAAAAGAGAACGCAGAAAAGCCTCTACCCGAACAAACGCGTTGCGCCGAAGAAGGGATCAGATAAGAGGACCAGAATTATTGCCATCGCAGTGATGGCTGCGCTCGTTGTTGGCGGCGCGCTCTATTTCCTCTCAAGCGGCGGGTTCTTTCAACGCGCAGGCACAGAGGTGAAGAAGCCTTCGGGCCTCAGGTACACAGACACCACAGCAGGCACAGGCGCGAGTCCCGCGCCCGGTAAGATGGTGACAGTCAACTATACGGGCACGCTCGAAGACGGCACGAAGTTCGATAGCTCCTTCGATCACGGCCAGCCTTACACGTTCCCGATAGGACGCGGCAAAGTCATACCCGGTTGGGACGAAGGTGTGATGGACATGAAGGTTGGCGGCAAGCGACGTTTGATTGTCCCGCCCGGTCTAGGCTACGGCCCGATGGGCAGTCCGCCTAAGATTCCCGGCAACGCCACGCTCATCTTCGACATTGAGCTGCTGGACGTTAAGTAAATGATGGATAAAAAGGCTGACTTCACAGGTGAGGAAATCTTGATACGTCAATTCATACTCTTACAAGTTATTGCTGCTCTTCTTTTATTCGTAGCTGCGTGCGGCGCGCGTGGCGGCAGTGAGTCGAAAGCCGTCAAGAGCGCGACTGCCGGAAATCTCAACGTCACGCTCTCGACCTCTTCAGGCCAACTCAAACATGGCGGCGACGAATTCACTATCGCCTTCACAGACGCTTCAGGCAAACCCGTAGAAGTCGGGGCCGTCGCCGTCACCTTCCACATGTCGGCGATAGGCACGATGCCTGCGATGAACGACCGCGCGGCCATCACCACGACAGCCACGCCCGGCGTATATAAGGGCAATGTGAAAATCGAGGTGGCAGGCGAGTGGGAAGCGCAGGTCTCTTACGAAGGCCCTGCCGGACGAGGCCAGACATCTCTCCCCGTGCTGGTCCATTAAAAGCAGTGATGAGTAATGAGTGATGAGTGATGAGTTAGAAGCCACTTGTTTTATCTCATCACTCATTACTCATTACTCATCACTGTTTTTGTTCGCCGTTTGGCTTGCTCAACCAAACTCAGTTAGAATAATCTGGAAAGTACAGAAAAGTTGAAAGACTCCACCCCTTTCAGCCTTCACCCGTAGCCACCATCTCGGACGGGCGAGCTAAACGGCTGCCCGTGTCTGTTTCTAAGTGACGATGCGTATTTGTTCTTCTTTAATTTCCACGAAGAGTTTCGACGTATCAGCAATTATTTGAGAAGCCAGCAGGGGCTTCTAAGGGGAAATTTATGGACTACAGGTTTCAAATTAATCTGGGCGGCATCATAGACCTGCTCTCCAATCATCTTTACAGCGGCCCGCAAGTTTACATCCGCGAGCTGCTGCAAAACAGCGTGGACGCGATTCGCGCCAGACTCTATACGGAGCCGTTGCATCAAGGCTCAATCAACATCCGGCTGTTTGAGCAGCCCGCAGGCTCACGGCCCAAACTTGTCTTCATAGACAACGGCATCGGTCTTACGGAAGACGAGATACATCGCTTCCTTGCGACCATCGGGCAGACTTCAAAGCGCGACGATCTGGACACGCAACGCAACGATTACATCGGGCAGTTCGGCATCGGCCTCCTGTCATGCTTCGTCGTCAGCGATGAGATTGTAGTCGTCACGCGCTCGTGCCATTCGGGAGCAAAGACTATTGAATGGCGCGGGCGCGCAGATGGGACCTATTCCATCAAGACTCTTGATCGTGAGATTCAAGCAGGAACGGAGGTCCATCTTCTCTGCAAGGCCGGGAGCGAAGAGTATTTCGTTCCATTTGCGGTCCAGAATCTCGCGCGCCGTTTCGGAAGCCTCCTGCCCTATCCGATTATGTTCGAGACGGATGCGGAGACCGTTCAGATAAACGAAGAGAGGCCGCCGTGGCTCGAAGAGTTTGCGAGCGAGGAGCTTGAGCGCGCGGCTTATCTTGATTACGGGCAGAGAGCTTTCGGGATAGATTTCTTCGACTACATTCCTCTGCGTTCCGTCGCAGGAGACGCGCAGGGCGCGGCCTTCGTGCTTCCGTTTTCGCCGAGCCTTGCGATGAAGAAGACGCATAAAGTTTATCTGAAGAACATGCTGGTCTCGCAGAACGCGGAAGGGCTGCTGCCCGACTGGGCCTTCTTCGTCAAGTGCGTGGTCAACGCGAACGACCTGCGCCCGACGGCCTCGCGCGAGTCTTTCTATGAAGACGATGCTCTCGTGGCAACGCGCGACGCTCTGGGCCGCGCGCTGCGCGACTATCTCGTGTCGCTTGCGTCGGAGAATCCGCAACGCCTGCGCCAGCTTATCGCCCTGCACTATCTTTCAATCAAGGCTCTCGCCGTTGACGACGACGAATTTTATCGTCTCTTCATTGACTGGCTGCCTTTTGAAACGAACATGGGGATGATGTCGCTCGGCGAGTATCGCAAGCAGCACGCGGTTGTGCGATATGCTCCGAATCTGGACCAATTCAGGCAGATTACGCGCATCGCGTCTTCGCAATCGCTCTGCATCATCAACGCCGCGTACACCTATGACACGGAGCTTCTGCGAAAGCTCTTCGATGTCTTTCCGGGCACGCAGCTAGAGGCGATTGACACGACGACGTTGACCTATAGTTTCGATTACCTGACGCTCGACGAGCAGGAAGAAGTGGCAAGCTTCATACGAGAGGCCGACAGCGTGCTTGAGCCTTTGCGCTGCTCGACGGAGATTAGAAAGTTTGCGCCTGTCGAATTGCCTGCGCTCTACAGCGCGAGCACAGATGCCCTCTTTCATCGTTCGATTGAGATGTCGAAAGATGTCTCGGACGGTCTCTGGTCGTCTGTGCTGGACAGTCTCGCAGAAGGAATGGAAGGCGAGCGGGACGCGCAGTTATGCTTTAACTACAACAACAGGCTGATACGCAAAATGAGTCGTCTTCAGGACGAGACGCTGCTGCGCCTCTCTGTCCAGATGCTCTACGTGCAATCGCTGCTCTTGAGCCATCGCCCGCTCAACTCGAAGGAGATGTCTCTCTTGAACGACGGACTGTTGGGGCTGATTGAGTGGGGAGTAGATTCAAGCGGGGGGTGGGTCAACTGATGGAAGAGTTTTTAGATGCACGTGAATTGGTCCGGCAGGGCAGAAGCATGGAGCACGGCGATACGCGCATCATGTTGATGGAGGAAGCTGTGCGCGTGGCAGACCGGAGCGGGATTGTACAGGACCAATTATTTGCGCGCGAAGAGTTGATTGAGTCTGCGACCTTCGGGGCCGCGCCTGAAAAAGCTCTGGTCGCATTCTCATGGTGTCTTGCCAGGTATGAAGAGATTGGGAACAGCTATACGCGTTGGACTGTGCTCTGGAAGTACAAGTGGATTATGAATTCGATTCACTGCTTCCCGCAAATCTCAAGAGAGAAAATCGAAGAGATGCACCTCGACATGGAGAATCATTATCTGAGGTCCGGTTATAGCCTGCGCCCTGTTTATGAATCGCGTATGCACGAGGCGATTTCAAGGGGCGACAGAAAAGAGACTAAAAAACAGTACAACGCATGGCAGGCTGCGCCGCGCGATTCTATCGCCAATTGTCTGGCGTGCGAGACGAACGGGCAAGCTACTTACTATTTCTACTTAGAGCGGTATGAGCAAGGGCTTCATAAAGCTGCGCCGCTTCTGGGCGGCACGCTTAAGTGTTCGACCATTCCGCAGCGCACTTATGGGATAGTCCTGATGCCGCTCTTTCGTCTGGGGCGCGTAGATGAAGCCATACAATATCATCTAAAGGGTTATCGCCTGATAATTCACAACAGGGACTATCTGAATTCAATCGTAGAGCATATGGATTTTCTTGTCGTCACTGACAATCTGGAGAGAGCTTTAAGTCTTTTCGAGGATTACCTGTCGTGGGCTTTGAGCGTCTCGGATCAGATCGCGCGTTTCAACTTCTACAGGTCAGCGCTGCTTGTGCTGGACCTGCTCGGAGAGCGTGGAAAGAAGAGCTTTTCGCTGCGGCTGCCGCAAGAGTTTCCACTGTGGCGCGAGAGCAGAGAATATGAAGTGAGCGAACTTGCCGGATGGTTTGAAGAGGCCGCACATTCGCTCGCCAAAAGATTCAACGAGCGAAACGGCAACGACCATTTCACACGCTTGATCGGCGAGACGATGCAACTCAAAGAGATCATCAGCCCGCACCCGATAAACGAATACTGAAGAAGGCAAAAGTAAAAAGGCAAAAGTAAAAAGTGCGGGGAAGCCACATTAAATTAAGACACTCAACTTAAGTGATTTAATTAAAAGCTGGCTTCCCCTGACTTTTGCCTTTTTACTTTTGCCTTGAATTTATTTCGCCAGCACTTCTTTGAAAAACTCTACGGCGCGCGGGTCGCCGGATTCGCCGAGCCAGTGCATAGCCTGTCGGCGGATGTCTGCGTTGGGGTGCGTCCTGGCGATTTTGATGAGGAGCGGCACGGCCTCTTCCGCAGGGCGTTCGCTGATGGCGTGAACGGCCTGCATCTGGACTTCCGTGTCTGCGTTGGAACTGTTCACTGTGTCGCGCAGCAGTTCAAGGCTGCGCTCTCCCGCGCGTTCGCCTATCCAGTGAATAGCCTGCTTGCGCAACTCACGATTAGCGTCGCTGCGCGCCACGGCGAAGAGCTTATCTTCTGCGCGCTGATTTTCCATCTCTGAGAAAGCATGAAGAATCTGGCGTTTGACATCGGAGCTTCCGTCCGTGTCGTAAATTTTCATTAGCTCGTTGATGATTGCGTCCGTGCCTTTCTCGCCGAGCCAGTGAATCGCCTGACGACGCATCTCAGCGTTGTCGCCGCTTCGCGCAACTTCCAGGAGCCTCGCCTGCGCGCGTGGGTTCTGCATCTCTGAGAGCGCGTGCAAGACCTGTCGCCTGACATCCTGTTCAGGGTCGCTCGCGTAAATCTTCATCAACTCGTCAACGACCGCTTCACTATCACTCTCGCCGAGCCAGTGAACGGCGTGTGAGCGCGCTTCGCTGTCCGGGTCTGACTTAGCGACTTTGAGCAGGAAAGCAAACGCGGCATCTTTGTTCTCGTTCTCAGAAACAGCGTGAATGACGCTGCGCTTCACCTCCCTGTTGCTGACTGTCTCGTAGAGGGATTGAAGCGTGGTGAGCGCAATCTTGTCGCGGCTATTGCCGATAGCTTCTGCGGCGTGCGAGCGCAGTTCTTTGTTCTCGGAATCGTTGCGCACGATGTCTGCGAGGAAGGCTGTCTCGCCGCCAATCTGTCCGAGCCAGAAGATGGCTGTGGCGCGAATCTTCTTGTCGGCAGAAGAACTGCGCACAAAGTTCTTGAGAAGACTGCTGACGCGCGCGTCGTCGTGAAGACCCAGAGCGAGCGTGGCATGTTCAGCAATGCGCGATTGCTGCCGTGTCTGCGAGGCTCCGGCAGATTCTACGATTGAGCGCAGAAAGTTTAAGCTCTCTTCGTTGTTTGCGCGGTCCATGTAGTAAACGGGGTAGCCGCCAAACTCGCGCCGCCTGTCCAGATTGTAAATCTCAAGGCGCGTGACGGTGCCGCTCGAAGGGTCGCGCAGCAGGAAGATGCCGAGGTTGCGCGTCTCTACGGTCATCCCGTTCGATGTGCCGATGAAGATGCTCGTGCTTCCGCTCAGGTCTGACATGTAGCCGTGAAACTCTCTCACGTTCGGATCAACTGCAACGCCGGGTCGCACGTCGAAAGAGTAAGCGGACCAGAAAGGAGTTTGGGCGGATGTGGAACGCGCTCTTTTCAAAGCCGCATCGAGTTTGGAGTTGAGGTCTGCGCCTTCGACGTTGATGAAAGATTGAGTCTGATTTTTTGCGCTCTGCGTCTGTTGCTCCGTCGCGCTGCCGTCAATCGGCTGCGTCGCGCCGCGCGTGTTAGCGCAGGCGGCGTTAAAGAGAGCGAGGGCGAACACAACTGAGATGAGTGCGGTTAATCTTCGCATGATTAGATTCCTTTCAAGAATGGTTATGCAATATTTACAGCAGTTGAGCGAAAAAGAATGAGCCGTTCACCGCAGAGGCGCAGAGCGTGCGCAGAGTTTTCGCAGAGAGTTAAATCGTCTGCTATTTGAGATTTCAAATTTGATATTGCAGAAAACTCTGCGTCCGTCTCTGCGTAAACTCTGCGCCTCTGCGGTGAGTTGTCTTTTCAAACACTCAACTACAGATTTAAGAAACCAAAGTTATTTCAGAAGGTCTTCGAGAAACTTTAAGGCTTCCGGGTCTTTGCTCTCGCCGAGCCAGTGAACCGCGTTCTTGCGTAGCTCGACGTTCGGATCGCGGCGCGCGACATCCATCAACTTGTGCAGCGCATTCTTCTGTTTCGATTCGCTGAAGGCGTGGAGCAGAGATTGTTTGACTTCAAAATCTTTCTCCGAATCGTAGAGGCTAATCAGCGACGCGATGGCCTCCGCATCATTCTTTTCTCCGAGCCAGTGAATCGCAGAGCGTCTTAGCTCACCATCGTCTCCACTGCGCGCAATCTCTAAGAGCTTGGTGCGAGCGCGCGGGCTGCGCATCTCCGAGAAGGCATGAAGAATGCGCCCTCGAATCTCAAGGTTTCGATCCGACTCGTAAATCTTCATCAACTCGTCAATCATCGCTTCGTTATTCTTCTCGCCGAGCCAGTGAATCGCAGACTCGCGCAACTCCGTATCCTCGCCGCTGCGCGCAACTTCAAGGAGTTTGGCCTGTGCGCGCGGGTCCCGCATCTCCGAGAAAGCATGAAGAATCTGCTGCCTGATCTCAGTGTTGTGGTCGGCGTTGTAGATGCTCATTAAATCATCTATCAGAGAAGCGTCATCGTCTCTTTCACCGAGCCAGTGAATTGCATACTGTCGCAGTTCAAGGTCGCCGTCGCTGCGCGCAATCTCTAAGAGCTTGGCGCGAGCGCGCGGGCTGCGCATCTCTGAAAAAGAATGAAGAATCTGCTGCTTGATCTCTTTGTCCCGTTCCGCATCGTAGAGTTTTATGAGATCGTCAACGACCGTCTCGCCGCCCTCTTCGCCGATGCGATGAATCGCTATGCGGCGCAACTCCTGATCGGGTTGATTGCGCGCAATATCGAATAGGATAGGTATCGCCTGCTTGCCGCCGTGCGAGCCGAGCAAAGAGACTGCGGCCTCTTTCAAGTCGTGGCTGGCCGTCGAGCCGGGCTTCAGAATTTCCGCGACATAAGCTGTGGCGCGCTCAGGGTTGGCTTCAAAGAGACTTTGCAGAGCAACGATCTTAAGCTCCTCGTCCTCGCCCTTGTTCTGTAGCACTCGCTCAGGCGCTCCGTTTTCTCCAAGCTGCGGCGCAATCTCGACTATCATCGCTCTCGCTTCATCAGACCAACTGGATTTCGGAAACTCGCGCGTCAGGCGATCAAGATTGCTCGCGGCCTCGCGGAATTTCCCGTCGCGCTTGAAGGCGTAGGCGAGCCAGTAGAGCGCGGCGTCAACGTCCTTGTCCTTCGGATACTTCGCAATGAAGCTGTTGAATTTCTCTGCGGCCTTGCCCCATTGCTCCTGCTCTATCAAGTCTCTGCCTTCGCGGAAAATTTTCATTGAAGGAGAGTTCACGTTGCTCTGGACAAACTGGTTGAGCTTGCGCAAATCCTGATCGGAGCCGTAAGCGACGCGCGTGCGCACGAACGTCAAGACAAGCGCGATGATGAAGAGCGCGCTGACGAGCGTGAGGCTCGCGCTGAATGCGCGCTGGCGAATGAATGAAAAATAGTTCAGCATGGTTCTCCTGATAAAGTTTTGGATTAGTACGAGCGTGATGCTCCCGTTGAATTGACTTGGAGCATGGCGACGATGTTCTTTCGCTGCATACGCTCTTTAATCGAGCGCACGTCGTCTCTCGCGGGTCTGTCGGGCAGATTCGCAATGTCTAAGAGAATCGGCTCAAGGCTGCTCAACAATTTTTCGACGGGCACATCGCCTGTCTTTGAAGCTTCGCGCCGAAGCACGATGTTTTGATAGAGAAGTTTTTGCGAACGCTTCTTATCGTAAGCAATGTCTGTCGCCGGGCCGCGATCCGCGAGCCGCGTGTTTCTGAAAGAGCGCAGCAGCACTTGCGCCTGCTCGACGTGCCGCGTTGTCCTCTGCTGTGCCGTACCGGAAACCGCCGGGTCAAACACACGGACGTAAGGCGCAGTGTTGCTGACGGCGACATACGAAGGCTCTGCGGGCGCAAGACTCTCATCAGGCGCGGGCTGGCGAACTGCTGTGCGCGCCGCATCGTTTGCGCGCTCAACACCGTTTCTCCCGGCATTCAAAAGCCTCCTGCGCTCATTCTTTCTGTCTGCCGCGAGCGCAACAGGCGTATTGACTCTCCCCTCAACAGAATTATTCGGCGGCGCAGGCGCGCTATGATTCTCTCTGTCAACAGCAACGCTCTCGCGCGGCGAGATGGAAGACTCCGGGCGAGGTGTCATGACGTTCTCATTGGCGTTCGCGCCGGAAGGAGCGGAAACAGCAATGCTCTGCGTTGTTCTGCGCGAGTTTAGATAGACCGCAAGGCCAACGATGATTCCAAGCAGGAGCAGCGCAAACCCCGTCATCAATGCAGGCGTGAGACGCGGCCCGCCGAAAAGTCTTTCACGCAGAGACGGGAGAGACGGCGCGACTCTACGGCTCTTTAATGATGTGAAGTCCGGCTGTGTGGCTCGCTCAGATGCGAAAATATTTTGGAGCGCCTGTTGTTGCGCGATGGGATCAAGCTTTAATTCATAAGAGCCAATCTCTCTTCGCAGCAGCAGAAAATCTGCTTGCGCGCTGCGGCAGTCGGCGCAGTCTCGCAAATGTTTTTGCAGCGCAGCCGTCTCTTCCGGCGCAAGCTCGCCGTCTATCAGGAGAGAGATTTTTTCTGTCCAATCACAACTCATCTTTTCACCAAATCTTTTAACGTCACTTTAAGCGCCGGTGCTCGCGTATGATTTCTGCTTTCTGTGCCAACGCTCCCTGAGCGTGTTGCGAGCGCGAAAGATGTCAACCTTGACTTTGCTTTCAGAGACGCCGAGCACGCCTGCAATCTCGCGGTAGCTCATCTCTTCCTGCTCGCGCAGCAGCAGCGCGGAGCGTTGATCTTCGGGCAAGCTCTTGAGCATCTCCAGCACGATTGCCCTGCGCTCTGTAGCTTCAAACTCTTCCGCCGGGTCTGGAAACTTTGAAGGCCGAAAAGCTTCCACCACTTTGTCAAAGAGACGCTGGCGCGTCTGCCCCTTGTTCAATTCGTTGAGAGCGAAATTGCGCGCGACCCTGTAAATCCAGAATCGCGCCTCGCCTTCAGGCAGCGTGCGGAAGCCCGCGCGGTAAAGCTGCATGAAACTTTCCTGTGCAATATCTTGCGCGCCACTGCGGCCCCCCAACATGCACTCAAGAAACCTGCACAGGTTCGGGTACTGGTCCTGAAAAAACATTGCGAACTCTTCATCTTCGCTCGTCATAGCAGCCGCTACATTAGAGAAAACAGTTGAGCGCGGGAGAAGTTACAAAAAATTTCGAGCAGAACAGAATAGGCTCTGAAAGAGGGCTTGTGTTTAAGAGAATTTATAACGGGGAACTTCGGTTGATGAGTATAGCATCAGGGAAATGCAGGGGCGTTCATCACAATTTGCGTTCAGTTCGCCAGTAAATCTTCCCGATTAACCTGTCAAGAGCTTGAGCAATTCTCTGGCGGCAAGCACGACGTTTGTTCTTTCACTTTCATTGCCGGATAAGAGAAGAGAGGTAGAGCCGCCGGATGATGCAGACAGTTGCTCCTGACGCAGAAGCCTTCGCTCATCTTCAATCTCGCGCTTCTCTTTCGCGCGCGCCGCATCCATCCCGCCCGCGCGTATGAACTCTATAATCTTCCGCAGCTCATCCATGTCAAACCAGGAGCCGTGCCCCTTGCAGACATCAATGATAACGCCTGAGCAGCGCGCAAAGTTGACGCGATTCATCAACTGCCCGCACACAGGGCAGGGCACATAGCGAATCTTGTTCAAGTCGTCTAACACTTTACCATCCGGCACAAATGTGGCTGCGCCAAGCACGACTGCCTGCTGCTCGCGGCTCGCGCAAATCTGCTCGAACGAATCCACTTCAATCCACAGTCCGTTGCACTTCATGCACTCGCGTATAGATGTCTGGCCCACTGCTGCGCTCTCCATCTCAACACGGCAGCGCGGGCACTTGCGCGGCTCTGCGTCTGCGGGAGTCGTGCGCGAAGCTGCCGCGCCGCAGTGCGGGCA
>JBAWGU010000346.1:0-1626 GCA_049593215.1 Pyrinomonadaceae bacterium | reverse complement strand
CGCCGACTCAACTTGCAACGGCGGGCGCAGCCCGCCTCTAAACGGTCATTAAATCTAGTCGCACTCATTTGGAAACCGTAATAATAACCGTTCGGAGGAATTCCGTTATGAAAAAAGTCTTAAACATCATGCTCTGCTTTTGTCTCGTGCAGGTATGCTTTTATCAACCCGTCGCGGCGCAGCAGGCGAAGAGCGCGAGCGAGCGGTCTTACCTGCAAGCGCGTCAGGTGGTGGAAGCCGGAATCAAGGCGATGGGCGGGTTGCAGGCTTTGCAATCAATCAACGACGTGACGCGCGAGTTGTCAGGCACGCGCAGCGATCAGGGGCAGGGAATGCAGCCGGTTCCGGCAAACACAGTTCAGCCGCCAGTCTTAAATCATCCGAAGCAGACGAGCATCCGCGACCTCAAAAATCAGAGAGCTTTTGATGAGACTGAAGCCACAATCTTCGGCGGGCAGCCCTTTAAGTTTCGTTCCATCTCGAACAGCACCACTAATGCCACGCTCAACTACGTGAGCCGGACCGTGCGCGAATCTCCGCCCGCCGCCCTTTTGAACGTGCGCGCCGCAAGATTTCGCCGCTACCCTGAAAGCCTGCTGCTCACCGTTTGGAATCGCCCGGAGTCTTTGCGCTGGCTAGGCGACGGCGAGCATGAAGGACGAAAGCAGCGCGTCGTCACGTTCTCGGATTCGGACGGCTCGCAGATCGCGCTCTACTTTGACGCGCAGACAAACATGCTCACAAAGCAGGAAGTGATAGGCGACGACCCTGTGCTTGGCGACATCACTATCGAAACTATCTACAGCGATTGGCGGCCCGTGGGAAAAGTGATGCTGCCGTTCAGGTACACGGACAAAGTTGGCGGGTCAGTCCTGCAAGACCTGCGCGCGGCCATCATTACACTCGACGCTCATCCGGCGGACAGTCTCTTTACCATGCCCGAAGGATTCGCAAAGCTTGAGCTGACTCCGCCAACTCCGACTGTGAAGAAGTTAAGCGAAGACGTGTACGCCATTCTCGGCGCGTACAACAGCATCTTCGTCGTCTTCAAAGATTATGTGCTCGTTTTAGAAGCAGGCGCGAACAATCGTTATTCGCAATCGTCAATCGCAGAGATAAGGAAGGTCGCGCCAGACAAGCCCATACGCTATCTCGTCTCCACACATTTTCACTTCGATCACCTGAGCGGCGTGCGTAGCTACATCGCGGAAGGCACAACCATCGTCACCACGCAGAGCGCGAAGAGCGTCATCGAACAACTTGCCAAACGCGAGCACGTCATGCGCCCTGATGCGCTCTCGAAAAAACCGACAGCTCCCATCATCGAAACTTTTCAAAACAAGCGCGTGTTCGATGACGGCGCGCACACAGTCGAGCTTTACCAGATTGCCAACCCGCACGCAGGCGAGATGATTATTGCTTACCTGCCGAAAGAGAAGATTCTCTTTGAGGCTGACATGCTCGACATTGACACTGCCGAGAGCGGCCCATCTGCTGCGGGCGAAGACACCGCAGACCTCGCCGCATGGATTCAAAAAACGGGCCTGCAAATCGAAACCATCGTTCCCGTGCACGGTCATCCCGGCACGCTTGCGGATTTGCAGAAGGCTCTGGCGAATCGAACAG
>JBAWGU010000345.1:0-4661 GCA_049593215.1 Pyrinomonadaceae bacterium | reverse complement strand
GTAAGATAGTTTTCAAAGAGCGTAGTTCGTCAGTTGATAGTTCAACGGGTTCTGCTTTTCTTGCCATGCTGAAAGAGTATGGCAAGAGAGAGCGTTTATCAAATGACTTTGGTTACAAAGCACTAGCCTTTGATGAGCGATAGTTTAACATCATATTGCCACACTCTTGATCTAAGTTTCAGGGGAGCTTACGAAAAAATATGCACACACCGATTCGTTGGCGCTTAGGCATTTTGGCGGCAGTCGCAATAGCGCTCCTGGCAATTTTCCCGCAACTGAATTTATGGCGCTTACGCGGCAGCGACTGGAACGGCTCGTTTGCGGGCTACAGAGGTGAGGACGAGTATGCTTATTGCTCTTACGTCAAGGCATTAATGGATGGCCGCCCGCGCCGCAATGATCCTTACACAGGTCTCGATGAGCAGAATGGTGAGCCGCTCCCTGAATCAATCCTTTCTATTCAGATGGTTCCGGCTTATGCGATTGCTATTCCTGCGCGTCTCTTCGGTATCTCCGCCTCAAACGCCTTCATCGCGCTGACCTTACTCGCGGCGATTGCCGCCTCTCTGGCGATCTTCCGGATACTGGCGGAGGTCACAGGCAATGACCCGTTAGCGGCAACCGGAGCGCTGCTTGTGCTTTGCGTCGGCTCGCTCTATCCGTTGCAGATAGCCATACGTTGCATCCAAAATTTAATGGACCCGACGATTGAGTTGCACGGCGACTATGTGCTGCTTGGTTTCATGCGGCGCTACGTGCCAGCCGCGCCGTTCCCTCTCTATTTCGTTTTTTGCCTGCTCGTCTGGCACGCCTTAGCAGCGCACGAAAAACGAAGCTCAGCCCTCATGCCAGCCATCGCTGCCGGGGCCGTTTTTGCGCTGCTCGTCTTCTCTCATTTTTATCTATGGACTGCTGCTGCGGCATGGCTGGCCTGCCTCGCTCTGTTATGGTGCGTGGGACGACCCGAAGGATGGAAACGCGCGCTCAAATCGCTCGGCATCATAGGCGCTTCATGTGTTGCCGCTCTGGTCCCTTATTTCATCCTCCTTCGGCATCGCGCTCCGAACATGGATAAGGTAGAAGCTTTGACTCTTTCACATGCGCCCGATCTCATGCGCGCATCCGAGTTGGTCGGCCTGATGGTGCTTGCTTTGCTCGCCTTTGGCGTGCGGCGTAAGCTTATCGCGTGGAACGATCCCACTATACTTTTCGCCGCCTCTTTTGCGTTGATGCCTTTCGCAGTCTTTAATCAGGCAGTGCTGACGGGCCGCTCGCTCCAACCGTTTCACTATGATGGCTACATCGCAAACTATGCTGTGCTGCTGGGGGGCATCATCGCTTTGGCGCACCTCTGGCATGGACGCGCTCAGCGCGAGCCTGCGTGGGTTTGGCCTCGCTTACTGCTCTGTGTTGCGCTGATGGCCTTCGGCTGGGGCATCTTTGAATTGAAAGTATCCTACGGCAGTCAGATTGGCAGCACCATTGTGAGGGATGAAGAATGGGCTGTCGCGTTGCAGATGGCAAAGACCGCACGTTTATCTTCAAGCGTTGAGCAGAGCGCCCGCCCCGTTGTTATGACGGATAACTTGCGTCTGGCCGACCTGTTGCCTATCGTTGCGCCGCAAGCGCTGCTCTGGTCGCCACGCATGAATATTTTTTCGGGAGCGACGGCACATGAAAATGAGGAAAGATATTTTCAATTCCTGTATTACACGGGAGTTGATGAGCCAACCTTTAAGAAGCTTGCTGATGATAACAGGTCGCTTCATCTTGAAGTGCTATTCGGGATAGGCCGCGCTCATCGCGCGCAAGGCTCGAAGTTGCAGCCTGTCATGCCGGAAGAGATTCTTCAGGTAAGTAGGAAATATTCGCTCTACATCGCTTCCTTCAATCGTGAACAAGCCGCCCACCCGGCTCTCTCTTATGTCGTTACTTTGACACGTAGCACAACCAGCTTCTCAAATTTAGATCGCTGGTATGAGCGTGATGCAGGCGAGCGCATAGGGAAGTTCACTCTCTATCGTGTGAAGTTGCGGCCATAACAACGCGGCTAAATGTCATCGGAATTACCATTCCCCCTGCCAGTCAACGTGCCGTTAGATTTTAAACTAAACTCTATTTGTGGCCCGCGAATGGACAACCGGAGTCGCCATGACTTGTGTCCAGATAAGTGCGCGCTTCCCAGAGTTCCGGGAAAAACTTTTTCTCAAGCGTCTTGCGCAGATAGCCTACGCCTTCAGAGCCGCCCGTGCCGCGCTTTGACCCGACCATGCGCTCGACCATCTTGATGTGATGCGAACGCCAGAGAGCGAAATACTCGTCATGCTCAAGGAGGCTTTCTGTCAGTTGAAATTCTTCCACGCGCTCTTCAAAGTGTGTGAGGACTTCAAGCGCTGCGCGCGTGCGCCTGCCGTAAAGTTTCTGGCGCTCAGTCTCTTCGAGCGCAGGATCGTCCGCCGGAGCATCAAACCCGCGACGCCGCAAGTATGCGTAAAAAGCGTCTGCGAGCGTTGGTCCATCAAAACGAGCTTGCAGGCGCGCGTGCGCAAACTCGTCCGTCTGAAACTCGCGTAAGATACCCACGCTCTTCAAGCCTGAAGAGAATTCAATCTCGCGGAACTGCATTGATTGAAACCCGCTCGCCGGATTCAACTCGTCGCGGAAGGCCAGAAAGCTAATCGGCGTCATCGTCTCCAAGACGTGAATCTGACTGACGAGCACCTTTTCGATTTCAACGATACGGCGCAGCGTGCGCGTCGCAGCAAATGCGCGGTCTTCGTTCATCTGCCGCGTCGCCGCGTCAATCTCATGCAGAACCTGCTTGAACCAAAGCTCATACGTCTGGTGAATCGTGATGAACAACAACTCGTCATGATGCACAGGGTCAGAGAGGCAATCCTGCAAGTTAATCAGATCGGCTACGCGAAGATATTTATTGTAAGAGAGCGGCGAGCCTTGTCCGTATTCTTTAGTCATTGTCCGTAGTCCGTAGTCCGTTGCTCGCTGCTCGCTGTTAGTGGCTATGAGCGATGCTCTAAAGAATTAGCCACTGACAACTGACTACGGACAACGGACGGTTTTTCAAAACGCTGCTCCTGCCTTTTCGTGTTCGGCGTAGGCGCGTGTGTCTATGATCTTCTTGATCTCGCGTATGACGAGCGAGAGTTCTTCGTCCTTTGTGTAGAAGTGTGGAGAGATGCGTATGCCTGCGCCGGGGCGGTAATCAACGATGAAGTCGCGGCGAACGAGTTCGGCTGTGATCGCTCCGGCAGGCTCTACGGCGACGGTGATTGTGCCGCCACGTTGCTGCGGGTCGCGCGGGCTGGTCACGCGAAAGCCAGCTTCTTCTGCCAACTCTATGAGCATTTGCGTCTGACGGACGCTCTTCGCCCTGATTGCTTCGACGCCAATCTCGTTGATGATGCGATAGCCGCTCTGCGCTGCGTAGAGCGCAGGGATGGAGGGCGAGCCGTGCAGGAAACGCCAGATGTTCGGAGCATAACGAATCGCGCCGCTCTCAAACGCGAACGGCGATTCGTGCGCCATCCAGCCTGTCGTCTTCGGCTCTAATTCTGTTTGCAAGTCAGGCCGCACGTATAGATAACCTGCGCCGGGGCCGCCGCACAACCACTTAACAGAGCCGCCCGTCGCAAAATCCACATTCAAATCTTTAACGCTGAAAGGCACTGTGCCCGCGCTCTGATAAGTGTCCAGCACGACGCGCGCGCCGACTTCGTGCGCACGCTCTGTGATCGCACGCGCATCCTGCAAGAACGCGCTCTTAAAGAGAACGTGCGAGATGGGCACAAGCAGCGTCTCTTCATCAATCGCCGCGAGCATACGCTCAAGCGGGACTGTGATGCCGTCGTCCGATTTAACGGTCTCGATGCGAAAACGCCCTTCGCGCGCGTGCGCTTCATAGACGTACATCACGGAAGGAAAATTCAGTTCCGAATAGACAATCTTGTTTCTCTCAGGCTGCGGGTCAAAGCAGGAGAGGATGAGCGACTGGCAGATGGAGACGTTCTGGTGCATGACGACGTTGCCCGCGTCAGCCCCTATAATGCGAGCGACTTCATTGCCGACGCTGACAGGCATCTCCCACCACCCCTCGGCCCATGCGCGCACGCCGCGCGTCGCCCAAGCCTCCGCGTAATCATGCAAGCGGTCGTAAGTCGCCTTCGGCATCGCGCCCAGACTGTGCGAGATTAAATAGACGCTCTTATCCAGGATCGGAAACTCACTGCGCCACCTTAAAAGCTCATCCGTCAAAAATGTTTGTCCCTCCTGTGATTTCTCACAGTGTAACAAGAGCAAGTAGAAAGGGGAAAGCTAAGGAGGAAAGTGGCAGGGTCTGTTCATTCCTGAGTGTTGTGAAACTAGCTTCTCACCGCAGAGGCGCAGAGTTTACGCAGAGTTAGCGCAGAGAGTTTGAATGCTCTTCAACGACTCTGCGTAAACTCCGCGAAGACACTGCGCCTCTGCGGTGACTCGTCCTTTCTCTTTTCCCCTTCCGCCTTGCTCTTTGTTACACTCCTATTTCAACTGAAGCAAGATGTGGCATCCTCCTGAATCAATCCGTCATTCCATCTCTGAAACGCGCTGGCCCGGTGCGGCGTTGGCCGCGCAGTCGCTTCTTTTTCAACCGATAAAAATTGGCC
>JBAWGU010000344.1:0-4399 GCA_049593215.1 Pyrinomonadaceae bacterium | reverse complement strand
GACTTGGACCAAACAGCCGCTTTGACGCGAGCACGATTCCTGAAGTCCGTTCAGCCGCCGCCGCCTACGATGCCGCGCTCGCGCAGCAGAGACTCGCAGAAGCGAATGCGCGTCGTTATGCGGAGCTGGTTGAAACGGGCGATGTGGCGCGCAGCGTTTACGATCAATATCGCACGCAGGCGGATACTGCGCGCGCACAGGCCATCAACGCACGCCAGCAACTTGAGACGGCCATCAATCTGGCGCGGCAGAATAATCAGGCGATTCAAACGGCGCAGGCTGGCCTGCAATCCGCGCAGGCTCTAGTGGCAATCGCGCAGAAGGCTCTGAGCGACACTACAGTGCGCGCGCCTTACTCCGGCTATATCAGCGCGCGTCCCATCGCCGTCGGTGAATACGTCACCACAGCTTCTACTATCGCAACGATCCTGCTCACTAATCCCATCAAGCTACAGTTGCAAGTGCCTGAGCTTGACGCGCCAAAACTTCACGCGGGCATGTCAGTCTCCTTAAGCGTTGACGCTTATCCTGAGAGAAAATTTGGCGGGCGTATCACGGCGATTAATCCGGCCATTGATCCTGCCTCGCGCTCCGTCACAGTCGAAGCGGAGATAGAGAATTCGGATAATGCACTGCGCTCCGGCATGTTTGTCACGGCGCGCATCACAATGCCGGGCGGCGGGCAGAGCGTCTTCGTTCCGAAAGGGGCGGTGATTCACGATCAGAACACCAACTCGGATCGCGTCTTCGTCGTTCAGGGCACGGCAGCGCACCTGAGAGTCGTGCAGGTTGGAGATGAAGAGAACGGCTCCGTGCAGATTCTTTCCGGCGTGCAGGGCGGTGAAGAAGTGGCGACAAACAACCAGCAACAGCTTTACGAAGGCGCGAAGGTGCAGCCCTCGCAGCAGAAATAAGTTTCGAGTTCAGAGTTTCGGGTTTCGAGTTAAAACGGAAAAACCCGAAACTCTAAACTCGAAACTAGAAACTAAAAAGTTATGCAAAGGTTAGCTGAAATATGTGTGCGGCGTCCCGTTTTTGCGACGGTGATTATTCTGGCGTTGACGGTCATCGGCGGTTTCTCATTCTTCACGCTCGGCGTTGACCGTTTTCCGAAGATTGATATTCCGACTGTCTCTGTGACGACGACGAACACGGGCGCAGCGCCTGCGGAGATGGAATCGGAAGTTACAGACGTGATTGAAGGCGCAGTCAATACCGCCACAGGCATTGACGAGTTGCGCTCGTCTTCGAGCACCGGACGCTCGCAGGTCACAATTACCTTCGACCTCTCGAAAGACCCTGACGTGGCGACGCAGGAAGTGCGCGACAAGGTGAGCACGGTCATCAATCGCCTGCCCGAAACAGCCGATCCTCCGACAGTGCAGAAATCAGACCCGGACGCTTCTCCGATTATTCTCTACTCGATGACCGGACCATATTCCGTTTTGCAATTAACGGATATGGCCCAGAATCAGATCGTCAAGCGCATTCAATCGGCTTACGGCGTCGGTGATGTCTTCATCTATGGCGCGCGCCTGCGCCAGATCAACGTCCATCTTGATCCGACGCGTTTGCGCGCTTACAACCTTTCGGGGGTTGACGTGGCGAATGCCTTGCGGTCTCAGAACCTTGAGCTGCCGGGCGGACGCGTCAACGAAGGCGCAAAGACTGTCACGCTGCGCACGATGAGCCGCGTGGAGAAGGTCGAAGATTTTAATAATATCGTCATCGCTAACAAGAACAACTATCCGGTGAAGATTGGCGACATCGGGCGCGTCGAAGATGGCGGCGTTGATCCGTCTTCAATCTCGTCTCTGAACGGCACGCCTGCGGTGACACTTGCGATTCGCAAACAGTCAGGGTCAAACACCGTCGCCGTCATCAATGCCGTCAAGCAGCGCATGGCCGAAGTCATCCCGACGCTGCCGCGCGACCTCAAGTTTGCCATCATCCGCGATCAATCCGAGTTTATCGAAAACTCTCTGCGCGCGATTGAAGAGCACTTGATTATCGGCGGCATCCTCGCCGCGCTGGTCGTCTTCATCTTCCTCTGGAATTTCCGCTCGACGATTATTGCGGCCATTGCGATTCCGACATCCATCATCGCCGCCTTCGCCTTCCTTGCGGCAGTCGGCTACTCGTTAAATCAGATGACGATGCTCGCGTTGACCTTGATGGTCGGCATCGTGATTGACGACGCGATTGTCGTGCTTGAGAACATCTATCGCTTCGTCGAAGAAAAGGGGATGCACCCGTTTCAAGCGGCGATTGAAGGCACACGCGAAATCGGGTTGGCGGTGCTGGCAACAACGCTCTCGCTGCTTGCAGTCTTCCTGCCCGTCGGATTCATGGGCGGGATGGTGGGCCGCTTCATGTCTTCTTTCGGTCTCACTTCTGCCGCAGCGATTGCGGTCAGCCTTGTGGTCTCGTTTACGCTGACGCCAATGCTGGCGGCGCGCTGGATTAAAGCGAAAGAGGAAGAACCTTTGCCCGCCGGTCCTACGGCTTTCGCATCAACGGGCGAAGGCACGGGGCCGGATGACGAGCGGCCCGAAGAGCATGAAGAGAAAGCTCACGAGCTATCATCCAAAGAGTCGCGTTTCTATCGTCCGATAGACCGCACCTACAAGTGGCTGCTCGAATGGTCTATGGCTCATCGCTGGGTTGTCGTCATTGTCTGCATTGCGGTCATCGCTTCAATCCTGCCTTTATACAAGCTCGCGGGCATCAACTTTCTGCCGGATGAAGACGAGTCGTCGTATCAGGTGAGCGTGCGCGCGCCGCAGGGAACGAGCCTTGCTGCCACGCAATCAATTCTGGACCATCTCGCGCGCGACATACGCCAACAGATTCCGGGCGTCGAAGCCACACTCTCTATCGCAGGCTTTGGCGGGCAGGCATCTCCAAACACCGGAACCATCACTGTGCGTTTGAAGCCGCCGCAAGACCGCTCGCTCGCGCAGGCGGAGATTATTCAGCGCACACGCCAGATTGCTAAACGCTATCCGAAAGAGTTGACGATAGGCGCGTCAGCCATCTCGTCAATCTCAAGCGCCATTGGCGGCGGTCGCTCCGGCTCTTTGGCTTTCTATCTGAGCGGCCCTGATCTGCAAAAGCTTGATGAGTATTCTCAAAAAATTATTGACAAAATAAAACAGAACCCGAACATTCAGGACGCTGACCGCTCGCTCGTGCTCGGCAACCCGGAGGCGCGCGTCATCATTGACCGCCAGCGCGCGGCAGACCTCGGCGTGAAGGCTGGCGACATCGCGCAAGCCTTGAGCACGATGGTCGCGGGCCAGCGCGTGTCCACTTATAGCGAAGGCTCGGATCAATACGACGTGGTGCTGATGGCGGAGGACCAGTATCGTCAAAACACAAACTTGCTGGATCAGTTGAGCGTGCCTTCGTCCAACGGCGGAACAGTTCAGCTTTCAAAGGTCGTGCGTTTGGAAGAAGGCACCAGCCCGACCTCTATTGACCGCATCAATCGTCAAAGACAGGTGACAATCTCTGCGAGCGTTTCACCTACCGGGTCAGAGACGGAAGCGCTTCAGGCCATGCAGACGGCAGCCAGAGAGATTGGCATGGAGGCAGGCTACACGACAGGCGTCACGGGCCAGTCGAAACAGTTGGGACAGGCGAACTACTATTTCATGCTCGCCTTCATACTCTCTTTCATCTTCATGTATCTTGTGCTCGCGGCGCAGTTTGAATCTTTCATTCACCCTGTGACAATCCTTTTGACGCTGCCGCTCTCGATTCCATTCGCCCTGCTCTCAACTTTCATTGCAGGACAAAAGCTCAACATCTTTTCTGCGCTCGGCATTCTCGTTCTCTTCGGCATCGTCAAGAAGAACGCGATTCTACAAATCTCTCATACGAACGATCTGCGCTCGCACGGGATGGAACGCTACAGCGCAATCATTCAAGCCAACCGTGATCGCCTGCGTCCGATTCTGATGACGACGATTGCGCTCGTCGCTGGCATGATTCCGCTCATCGTAGGCCGTGGCGCAGGCGCAGCGACTAATCGCTCCATCGGCGTGCTCGTCGTCGGCGGACAATCGCTCTGCCTGTTGCTCACATTGCTGGCCGTGCCCGTCTTCTATTCGCTCTTTGAAGACGCCAGCGAATCGCGCGTGTGGAGTTATGTCGGCACAACTTACGGAACATTCGCGGGCGGGGTGCGCCGAAAGTTCGCAGGCGGCTTGACAGCTTTTGCGAACATCTTCTCTCGCTCGCCTAAAAAAGCTCCGGTTAAAGCTCCGGGCAAAACTCGGAAAGACAGGTATGCGGATCAAGCTTCAGGTGATTAAATTGAAGGCCATAAAATTTGAGCAGGAGAAAACAGCTCTCGGAAAGGAAGATGAGAGTGTAGCTAAAGGCTCTCATGTTC
>JBAWGU010000343.1:0-9394 GCA_049593215.1 Pyrinomonadaceae bacterium | reverse complement strand
CCATATCACCTTGCATAGAAGAGAGCACAGGAAACATCACACGCCCGATCAGGACGCAGATAGTCATCCCGGGCATTAAAACCAAATTGTATGCGAGCGCGTAATAGCCAAGTGCCGTTACCCCTAGCACACCACCGACAAACGCATTATCCACACTTCGTACTCCATGACTAACCACGAAGTAACCGAGCGCGCTCAAACTGAATGAAAATAATTCGCGCGCAGATTGAGCGCTAAACCGGAATTTTGGCAACCAACTTGCCGCAATCACTCTCCCGCCTGTTAAAACCACTGACATAGCAAGTTGCTGGGCAACCAAAGCCCAGACACCTGCGCCTGCTATAGCTAAAGCGATCCCAGTAATTCCAGAAATTAGATTCGCCACCCATTCAATGATAGCAATTTCCCGAAACTTAAATTTGCGCTGGAGAAGCGCGTATGAGACCCATCCCAAACCACTAATGGGGAAAGTGATCATCATAACTGTCAGCAATGGAGCCACGCGCGGCTCCCTAAAAACCGCCGCTACGGGATGTGACAGCGTAAGGCCGATTAATGCCAGAATAACGCCTGCGCAAATATTCAACCAGAAGGCGGTAGTTAAATGCTCTTCGCGCAACTCCGCTCGCTGAACAAGCGCAGACGAAAGCCCCATATCATGAAAGTAAGTGAAGAAGTTGACGGCTAAAAGCGTTAAGGCAATCAGACCAAAATCTTCCGGTGACAATTGCCGTGCGAGGATAGCCGTCACAATCAGACTTGTGGCTCGTTGTGCTACCTGTGCGACAGCCGACCATGAGACCCCACTAATAACTTTTTTGGTTAACGACACGAAGATATTGATCTGAAGAGCTATCTGGCTAAGATAAGGCTATTGCGATATGAGAGCTTCTACCACGCCGAAGACATCTTTCAAAGCTTGTGTGAAGTAAGGGACTAACATCCAGTTATACTCTGTCCGACAGTTCTCGATTATATCTCTCGCCATAAGCACGCCATGACAACATTTCTCGTGCCGGTCCAAGATGATCGCGAAACCCGGACGCGGATCGAGCGCTCTCCAATGCTCGCCCCAGTGCTTCCATCAAAGCTCTTGAATCTCCAGATGGAACAACGGAAATAATCTCTGGATTCTCAAGAAACTCCCGCAAATCTTCGCCGCCTGTATGATCTGTGCAAACGAGGTGGAGACCACTGGCAAGCGCCTGGGCCTGTACGAGAGCTAACCCCTCTTGCCGCGAAGCCAGGGCAAAAACGTGCCCGCGCGAATAAAAGCTGTTAAGTTGAGATTGGTCAACCGGAGGGTGATGTTCGAACGCCTGATCGGCTGGCAATGGCGCATCGCCAACGGCCCCGATATGAAGAAGCTTAACTCCCGGAAGGCTACGCCATGCATCAATCAGAAGATCACAGCCCTTCTGAAGCGACCAGATGCCTGTCATGATGATTTGAGAAGGGGCTTCGCTTGATGGCGCTTCAGTTGGCGGGAACATTTTTAAATCCACGCCGTATGGATTCCGAAAGATGCGAGCCTCATCAAAACCTCGCTCTACAAAGCTACGAACAACATGGCTGGACGGAACAACAATAGTATCGGCAAGGTCGTACTCTGCAAGCTCCCTGTCAACGGCCCATTGCGGTACAGGTGGCGATGCGCCCGGACGGCGCGGCAGACTTTCAAGAATTTCACGCTGCGAAAGGATATGGCGGCTGCCGCGTTCGATGAAAACTTTTGCTCCATACTTGCGCTTCACCGTTTCAATCGTGTGCAGGCACATCCCAGACAAGCCAATGAACAGATCGCATTGACGAATAAAGATCGAGGCAGCTTTATCCAGCGCGATTGTCAACCATGAGTTGGCACGGCTTTCCAGTGAAGTTCCACGCGCAGCACTGGCGAGAGCATAAAATGGAGTAACGTAAGGAGCGAGCCAGCGATTGCACCTGTCTGGCAGACCAAAGCGACGTGTTCGCCAGGGCGGCACGAGCGAATAGAACGACACATCATGTCCCAGCGCATCGAGTTCCCTTGCAAGGTCGCAGGCCCAGAAGCGACCGGATGTTAAGATAGCTATACGCATGTCTTCGTGAAATGTAGCTACCGACGCGCAATAAATAACAATCCATCGCCATTTAACTCAACCGCTGATTTCCCTGCCCTAATCAGTGATTCATCGTAAGGCGTGCTGTAGCAAGCTCCTTTGAACTTATGACGACTCGCCATGTGCTGAAGAGCTTCCGAATTTAATAGTAAGGGATGGACCTCGCCCCACACGGAATGATAACCGGCTTCGCTCAATTCTCTATGCGGCTCGCCATTGGGCATCAATAGATAAACAATGCCGCTAGGTTTCAGTACTCTACTCGCCGTCTCCCAAAGAATATTGGGGTCAGGTAAATGTTCTATGACATGCGAACTGAAAAAACAATCCACTGGCTCAGGGGGTTCTTCAAAGATACAGCCTAATTTATCTTGAGCAAAACGCGCCCTGCTTTGACTGACTTCCGACGAATAGACTTTATATCCAGCCTGTCTTAGTTGCCAGCTTCCGTAACCCCAAGAGCAGCCGAAGTCATAAATGCTTTGACCGGGTTGCAAACCGATAAGCTTGAGCAAATTTATATCAGATGAGAGGTCTTTCTCCGTATCCTTGAATGAGATGCTCATCATTCGATTCAGATCATCGTCACTCGGTAGATCGGTCGTGAAGCCTTCTGTATAGTCATCCTGATAGAACTCATGGTTCTTTACCAGCGTATCTTTTGGGATTCTAAATCGCAGCTTGCAGGAGACGCATTCGTAGAGACAGGTAACCAGATATTTACGTTTAATGAATTGCGTTGCCGATGAGCCACATGAAGGACAACTCTTATCGGCTAATAAATAATGGCTAATGGCCCAGAGTAGATAATTGAATTTTGCCATCTATAGAATTTTATACTGCATCCAAAGATCAACGCGCGGAATTATGCTCTGTCCCACAGAATTTTACTTCTGATTGCGTTCCCGTAAGTCCCCGATGACGCGCGCGGGCGAGCCAACGACAATGGCGTAATCCGGCACGTCGCGCGTGACGACCGCCCCGGCTCCGATGAGAGAATTCTCTCCGATGGTGATGCCGCCCATGATTGTCGCGTTGCTGCCGATTGAAGCGCGGCGTTTGATGCGCGTTTCGGAGACTTGCCAGTTGGCTTCAGTCTGTAAGCTGCCGTCTTCGCTCGTGGCGCGCGGGTAGATGTCGTTGATGAACATCACGCCGTGGCCGACGAAAACTTCGTCCTCGATTTGAACGCCCTCACAAATAAAAGTGTGTGATGAAATCTTGCAACGCGCGCCGATGACGGCATTCTTTTGAATCTCTACGAACGCGCCTACTTTAGTGTCACGGCCAATGGTGCAGCCGTAAAGGTTGACCAGTTCGGGCTGGAATATTTTGACGCCCTCGGCGAGAGAAACGTCAGGCGCAATCGGCATCTGTCAGTATCTTCCCGCTTGAAAGAAATTAAAGAACAGCATCACGCTTAACCCTGTGTGCTCGACGCGACGTGCTCAGTTTCGCCTTCGGTTTTGTAGTAAGCCTGCTGGTAGTAGCGTTGATAGTAGTAGTAGTCGTGCGTGCGCAGGTCAACGTTGTTGAGGACGACGCCGAAGATTTTTGCGCCGACATCTAGGAGCAGTTGTCTGGAACGCTTGACGACGTGGCGCGAACTCTTGCCACCGTGTACGACCATCAGCACTCCGTCAACCATCGAGGCGACGAGCACGCCGTCCGTGAAAGAACTGACGGGGGGCGAGTCAACGATAATGTGTGTGAAGGTGGATTCGAGCGCGCTCATTAGACGGCGCATCTGCTCCGAGCCGATTAACTCGGCAGGGTTGGGCGGCACCGGCCCTGAAGTCAGGAGATGCAGGCCGCTCTGTTCGTGCGGCTCGACAACGGACAGTATCTCCGCCTCGCTCATATCGCTCGAAAGAATCGTGCTTAGCCCGCTTCGATTATCAAGATCAAAGATTGAGTGGAGGCGCGGGCGGCGCATGTCTGCGTCTATCACAACCACGCTGGCTCCTGTCTGCGCGAGCGTGAAGGCGACGTTGACAGCCGTCGTGGTTTTGCCTTCACCGGGCAGGCTTGAAGTTATCAGCAGCGATTTCGGCGCGCGGCCTGCCGTAGAGAGCAACACGGAAGTTCGTAGCTGCCGGTATGCTTCTGCGAGCGGCGAGCGCGCGTCAACATTGACAAGCAGCTCGTTGCTGCCGACACCGTTTC
Source organism: Pyrinomonadaceae bacterium (assembly GCA_049593215.1). GTDB lineage: Bacteria > Acidobacteriota > Blastocatellia > Pyrinomonadales > Pyrinomonadaceae > JBAWGU01. The sequence goes on along the minus strand of JBAWGU010000343.1, from coordinate 5,126 downwards.
CGTTGCGCGGTTGAAGCGCGCTGACACCGGGAAGCAAGCGGCGGCGTGAGGTGACGCTGGCCGCAGGTATCACGGCGAGAGCTGGGAGATGAAGCATTCGCTCAACGTCTTCGGTCGAATGAACTGTGTCGTCCAGATATTCAAGGAAGAGCGCGAGGCCGATGCCAAGACCGAGCGAAGCGATGAGCGTCAGAAGCACGGAGCGCATACGACGCGGGCCGATTGGGCCTTCAGGCGCGAGCGCGTAATCAACCACGAAGATGTTGTTAGGCGTTCCGGCCTGCACAACTTCATTCTCTTTCGAGCGTTGCAGAAGTTGCTGTAAGAGTTCTTTGTTGGTGGCGTTCTCCTGCTGAATGATGCGGTACTGGATGGCTGCATCATTCTGCGTGAGAGTCTGGCTCTTCTGTTCGTTGAAAGCTTTGCGCAGTGACTGTTCACGCGCAAGCGCCGAACGATAGCGAGTCTCAAGATTCGTGAGGATGTTTGAAGAAGTTCGAGTGCGCGCGTCCTGTAATTGCTTTTCCAGATCGGCAATCTTTTTCTCTACCTCTTTGACAGCGGGCCACTCCGGGGTGTTGTCAACTAAAAGCTCTGCGCGCTGCTGGCGAAGCTCCGTCAGCTTCGCTTCCATGTTTGAAACGTTGCGGCCCTCAATCTCAGAGCTTCCCGCCAGAGCCTCGACTGCGCCGGGGGCTTTGGCTGCATTTAATGCCGCTTCGGCGGATTTGCGCTCGTTCTCCGCTTCGAGCAATTCCTTGTTGAGGCCCGCGAGACGCTCTGCCACAACGTTCTCATTGCCTTCGAGCGAAACAATCTCATGGCTCTTGGAATAGTTGGCTAACTTTTCATCGCCGTTGCGAATCTCTAATTGAAGTTCTGCGATGCGCTTCTGCAAATAGTCGCCGGTGCTGTTATTCGTCTCGCTTTTCTTTTCCATGTTGGAGAGGACGAATGTGTCGGCGATGGCATTGACTACTTTGGCGGCGATTTGCGGATTTGCATGATTGTAGCGGATGTCAATCAGGCGCGTGTCCTTAACATAGCCTGTGCGCGTTTCTTTGACCGGCTCGACTGTGAGACCTACCTGCAACGCGCCGACGAAAGGCGCGAGCTTCTTGGCTTCAACCAGATCGTCGCGCGAAGTCGCGGGCGCAACGGAAGAGGTTAAAGGAGCTTCTGCTATCTTCGCCTGCTCATCGCCTTTGCTCTTATCGTCGCGGCCAATCATGTGCATTAGAGATTGCCATGTCGAGCGCGATTGAGCCGTCTGCGGGCGCAGGAAATCTTGATTGTGTTCGAGGTCGAGGGTCTTGACGACGCGGCGCAGGAGTGCTGGCCCTGTCAAAATCTGTAGCTGCGTGTTGAAGTAAGCCGGATCGTTGGCCGCGCTGTTAAAGATAATCGGACTGTTTTTTGAGAGGCCGCCGAGAGCTTGATTGCGTTCGAGATCAACCTGCACGCGCGCCCCTGCTTCGTAGATGTCAGGCTTGCGCGCCATGTAGAGAGCCGAGAGCATGGTCAGCAGCGCCACGATGCCCAGGACCAGCCAGAGACGTTTGCGTATCGCTCTCCAGTAGTCGCGCAAGTGGACTTCGGATTCGTCCGCGTTCCCGACACCGTAGTTGTAAGAGTGCGTAGAAGGCAGCGCAGGCTCTTCCGCTCTGCTAATCTCCTGAATCTCTGTGACTCTCTTTGTTAGTTCGCGGGATTCTCTCATCATTTCACCTGACTATTTATTAAGAAGGGGGTTAGCAACTAAAACTCGACGCGTGTCGCGCTTGCAAACCGTGCGCAGGCGTTAGGGGATAATACGCACGGGAAGTTGCGAGACGGCAGGAGCAACCGTGCCAAGCAAACTTCGCAGGAAGCTCTTGGTGCCGCTCTCCGGCACGTCAACAATGTCATTGGCCTGTAAAGCGATGTCTTCGGATTTCTTTTTCTCAATCGCTTTCAGGTCCACAGTGAGTTCTTTCTTGGTGCCGTTCGCCTCTTGCCTGACAATCCTGATCTTGTCGCTCTTGGTGTCTCTCAAGACTCCTCCGGCCATCGCAATCGCGCGCGAGACTGTAATCGGCTCTCGCAAAGGAATCGTCAAAGGCTTCACGACATTTCCCACGACATAGATTTGATCTGCTTCAGGAACGGTGATGATGTCGCCGGGTTGAATGACAGGATTGGTGTCGCCTTTCATCACTTCCTGTAAGCGATATGCGACAAAGCCTGTTTGAAGCTCCTCGCCCGGGTTCGCCCCCGGCCTTTCGTCTTCACAGATGGAGCGCGTGCCAGCATGTATCACGTTGATGCTGCGGCCAGCTTTTTCTGTTGGTCCTTTAACGTAAGTCAGCAGCTCAAGCAGCGTCACTTTTCTCTGCAACTTGAATTGGCCCGGCTCGTTGACCGCGCCGATGAGCGCGACGGGCTGAGATTGATACTCTTTGACGAAGACATCAACTTTGGGATCGTTCTTATAAACTTTATAGCGGCGCACAATCTCTTTCGACAACTCGCCTTCCGTCAGACACGCCGCGCGCACGTCTTCATCAATCATCGGAATACGAATCATCCCGCTCTGGTCCACACGCACAGCTTCTCTGGAGAGTTCCGGCGCGCGAATCACTCGAATGTCCAGAACATCGCCCGGCCCTATCCGATAGCGATTGTCCGATGATGAAGATGTGGTTTTTGGGGCGTTGCCGGTGTCTCCGTTCGCTGTTCCTTTGGCAGTGGTTTGATCGGATGGTGTGGGAGAAGCGTTGGGCGCGGCCTGTGCGGAGGTCGGCTTGGGCGTTGGCGTCGAGACCAGTGCGCCCTGCTGCGCCCAGACCGTCGTGAGCAGCACGCCGCTTGTCGTCAAAAGCAGAGCCGCGCGTCCGAGTGTTTTAGTGAAACTTCTTTTATTCATAGTTGCTCTCTCTTCCCGGAATCCGATTCAATCAAATTCTTTTCCAGTCGAGTTCACCCTACTTGCCTGAGATGCCGAGACGCCGCGAGAGCATTGCCTCGCGCAGATGATTCGGGCAGGCCAGATTCAGAACCGTGTTGCTCTTGAGGATGAACAGCTCCTCGTGCTCGCGCAGGAAGCGGCCCGTCAGTGGATTGTCCTGTTCTTTAGCGACGATGCCTTCTCTGACCCACTGCCAGAACTGCGTCTGTGTGGTCCAGAATTGCTTGCGGTCGCGGCAGATTACGAGCGCAGTCTTCTTTTTCTTCTTGCGCTTCTCTTTTTTCGTGGACAATTAAAAGTTCCTTTCCGGCGAATACACTTCTCTCATCGCATGGCGTTCCCGGCCCTTGTGCTTTTTCGTTTGCTGGGAAGTCATGCCGTACCCCTTGGGGAAGCCTCTCTGGCGAGGCAGCATCAATAATTTCAAGACATAAAGACGCCGGGCGATTTAGAAACTAAACCGTGCGCCTTCAAAAATATTTACAAGCTCTCTCCTCTTTCCCAATCCTGGTCCTGTGTCAACAGCCTTGCGACGAGTTCGGCGCGGCGCTTGACACCAAACTTGATGAAGATATGGCGCAGATGAAATTTGATTGTCTGCTCGCTGACGTGCAGCTTCTCGCCGATGGCGGCGTTGGTCATCCCCTGCGCGCAACAGAGCGCGACCTGAGCTTCGCGCCTGCTCAAATTGTTGAGTCCGACGACGCGCTCGATGGCTAATCCGTATGCTCTGTTGGTTTTGTAAGTCTGAATCTCTCTGGGATAAGGAGGATGGCCCGCTGCCTCTCTGCGCGCGAAAATTTCTACGGGGCTGAAGACCTGATAGACAGTTCCCTGCTGGTGTTGGCCGTTGCCGTTCTCTGCGCCGTTCTGCCGCTCAATGCTCAGCTTGTTGAGCAGACCGTTAAGCCCCCTGCGAATGGTCGTGATGCTTTGTAGCCCCGTGAGCAGCACCAGATGGCGCGCGCTGAATGCTCCGAGGCGAGATTGTTGTCCGGAAGTTTCTGTGAACATGGTTTTGTAGAGCTGATGCTCGACAGGAGTGTGGCTGAGGGCCAGCAGGGCCATCTCTTCCTTGTCCCAAGACTGTCCGCGATACTCACCGAAAGAGTAGTTGACAGGCTCTGCGGCATCGATGAACTGTTTCTTGCGGGGGTACATTATCCTCTCTTTATGAAATGGTTTGGGCGAGCGCGTTTGACCTATTGCGTCAACACGTTCAGGGATGGAATTTGTGGGTTGTTTGTTCGTTCAGACAAAACTTCAGCATGACGGAAAAATTATAGATGAAGACTTTCGACAGTTATCGGCCTTTCAATTTCTGTTCTAAATGAAGCTCACTCTTGATGCGCCTGCCGGACAGCAATAGTTAATCTAACAGGCGAAAGAGATTGGGCCATCAACAGGTGCGACACAGCCTACTTCGCGCACGTCTTCGATGTCAAGCATACAAGGCCGTGAATGGAGATAAAACGGGCCTCTTCCGTCAGCCTCTGCGCTCAATTAGCTCCCGCCAGCTTTTGATCAACTATCTCGCACCAGATATGCCCGATGGTCCCATGCGCTTCCTGTATGCGCGCGGTGCGAGAGGAAGGCACGATGACGTAGGCATCACACAAGGAAGCGAAATGCGCTCCCGCCGCGCCTGTCAGAGCGATTGTTCGGCACTTTATCTCGCGCGCTCGCTCGATTGCGCGAATAATATTTTCAGATGAGCCGCTCGTGCTGAGGGCGATCAGGACATCGCCCTCTGTTGCGAGCGCCTGTACCTGCCGCGCAAAGATTTCTGCAAAGCCGTAATCATTGGCGATGGCTGTCAGAGCGGAAGTGTCCGTCGTCATCGCAATGGCAGGCCAGCCGCGCCGCTCGCCCTCGAAGCGTCCGACAAGTTCGGCTGCGATGTGTTGAGCGTCAGCCGCGCTGCCGCCATTGCCGCAGAGCAAAACCTTATGCCCTTCCCTCAAAGCCGTTGCGATTATCAACGCCGTCTCTTCGATCTGCTTTAAGCAGTCATTGAGAAGAGACCGCATCACTTCCAGATGCTCTTCAAGTGACTGAACGGATACACTCTTTGCGCCATCTATCGTATTCATGTTCAACTCAAAATTCGCGTTTCCATGCCCCATAGTCTATTTGTTTAGGAGTTACGCAGTTGAACGAGCATGTCAGAACCGCCTGC
>JBAWGU010000342.1:0-1996 GCA_049593215.1 Pyrinomonadaceae bacterium | reverse complement strand
CCTCTAAACGGTCACACTCATTTGCTACTCGCTATATTACGTTCATGTTTTGTTCACGCGGCCTGATGGCAGGGACCGAAGGATAGTGGTAAGGTGAAAAACGGCAAGGATTTGGAGAGGGAAGGGCGGTAACTGAAAAACTTGGCTTCACACAATCAACCCCCAACAGGCAAAACCTCGCGCCGCCACTCTTTTGTGAAGCGCGAGCTATCCGGACACGCAGGACACGGCGCACGTCTCTTCGTGTCGCTCTCCCTGCTGCTCTTAATTCCTCTGACGGTAATACAAGCGCAGTCAGGGCGTAATAAACCACCGTCATCTTCAAAGCCCTCTTCAACCTCAACCCCACAGGGCGGCGGCAGCACGCGCCAGAAACGCGCGAACGCTCCTGAGCCTTCACAGCAGAAGCCCTCAAGCCAGAGTGAGACGAAGACGAGCGCGCCGAATAAATCAATTCTCAACGAAGAGCCTCCGCCGTTCCCCGTTAAGACTCCAAACGCGACCTCACAAAAAGATGCGAAAGAAGGAGGCGACGAAGTTGACTCCAGCGATGTCATTCGCATCAACTCGAATCTGGTAACAGTGCCTGCGACAGTCATTGATCGTCTGGGCAAGGCAGTGGCCGATTTGAAGATCGAAGATTTCGAGTTGCGTGTGGACGGGCAGCCCAGACCCATCAGCGATCTTGGCCGCAACGAAACGCCTGTCCAGTTGGTGATGCTCTTTGACAACAGCTCAAGCCTTTCCGAAGCGCGCGATTTTGAGAAGCAGGCTGCCGTGCGTTTCTTCAAGAGCGTGATGCGGCCTATGGACCAGGCGGCAATCTATTCCGTCTCGACGATCCCTGTGCTCGAACAAGGGTTCACGAATAACACGAACGCGCTCGTTCGCACCATAGAGCATTTCGGAAAGCCTGAAGGCGCGACGGCTCTCTTCGATACGATAGTGATGGCCGCCGCATACTTGCAGCCATATCAGGGCCGCAAGGTAATCGTTATCGTCTCAGACGGCGCAGACACCATCAGCGATCTCAGTTTTGATGCGACGCTGCAACGCACGCTCGCCGCAGACTGTCAGGTTTACGCGGTGCAGACAGGACAGATTGAGAACGCCAACCTGAGAGACCTCGCGGCGGAACGCAGGCTTGAGACGCTGACAATGCAGACGGGCGGCGCGGTCTATGTGCCAAGAGGGAATGACGATCTCGATAATGCCTTCGCGCAGATTAACGCAGACCTCGCGCAACAGTACGTCTTGAGCTACTACCCTTCGGACGAACCGCGCGACGGGCGTTTTCACACTATCAGCCTGAGAGTGCAGACGCGGCAGGGCTTGAGAGTGCGCGCGCGCAAAGGCTACTACGCGGCGACTAACCAGCGCAGGTCCGCGATTATCATTCCTGCATCTTCAAGCGATGCTCAACAGTCAGAGATGCGCACAGAGGCTGGAAGCAACGTCTATCAGCCTGTGTCTGATGCGCGAAACCGTTCTTCTCTGGCAAGCAACACACAAGCCTCTGCGCCGGACAGTTTAGGGACCAATTCGGAAAATGTAGAAACGAATGCACGCTCTTTAGGTCCACCCGACCCCGACGGCGTTTCAACTCGCACAGTCAATCGTAACGATCCTGTCCCTCTCAATCGAAGCTCAAACAATTCATATAATAGCTCAAGCGGCAAAGAGCGCAATCGCAGTCCTGATTCAAACGACAACTCTTCATCTTCCAAGCCGGACAAAAAAACCGCAGCGCCTTCGACAGCCGACTCTTCCGCCTCAAAACCTGCGCCGACCGCGCCCGTTACAGGAGGCGTGCTTAACGGCAGGGCCGTCAGTTTGCCCAAGCCTCTCTATACTCTGGCCGCGCGCAACGCGGGCGCGTCGGGCGCAGTCAACGTAGAGATTCTGGTTGATGAAAACGGAGTGGTAGTTTCAGCGCGTGCCCTGAGCGGTCATCCGATGCTGCGCCCCGAAGCTGTCAGGGCTGCTTATCAAGCAC
>JBAWGU010000341.1:0-4175 GCA_049593215.1 Pyrinomonadaceae bacterium | reverse complement strand
GCTTCAGCCGATCATAACAATGCCAAACTGCTCGCGCAATATCGCCGCATACTCTTCCTGATTCGCTAAGGTTCGCTCTTGCCGCCCGCCCTTCTCAGACGTTTCGATAAAACGCATCTCGCTCAGTGTGATGCGCCCTTCTTCAGTCGCGCGCGAGCAGATGCGCGCTCTGGTGAAATGCGACTGCGGAGAGGTCTGATGGTATCTACACATCTCTTCATAATCAGCATACGTGTAGTTCTGTAAGGTGAAACGATACTGAGCCTTCCATTCGTCTTCATCTTCACGCTGCATCAATATCAAGTGAGCGCCGTCTGGAAGAATGCGATAAGCGCGGCTGCCCTGCACCTGCTCGCTTCGTTCATCAAGCAGCAACGGTTCACGAAACGAATCGCCAAAACCCACATCTACCAGCCAACGCTGCTCCAGCGAAACCATCAGCGTCATGTGGTCAAAGGCAGGACCAAAGCCGCTGTCTGCATTCGCAACTTCGGCTGAGAGCATCCGAACGTCGAAGCCCAGAGCGCGCAACAATGCGGCAAACAGACCGTTGGCCTCATAGCAGAAGCCGCCGCGCCTACGTCCAACGATTTTCGTGAACAGAGCTTCATCTTCAAGAACAATCGGCTCTCCGGCGTGAATACTCAGATTCTCAAAAGGCACTGCCAACAGATGCGCGACTTGCAGATCGCGCAAGGTCACGGCAGTCGGCGCAAGCGAGCCGTGACAGTTGATGCGTTCGAGATAAGCCTTGATGTTCATGTAATTTTTTATTGGGACCACTGCCAGAAGCTTAAGGTTCGTACTGCTCCTTCCATGACTAAGGCGGCTTTGTAATCAGGATGTGGAGATAAGGCAATCAGCGACCATCTCTGTGTCTCTTGAGGATCGGTCGTTCTCAACAGGCGCGCAGGCTCGCCCGGTATCATTGATACCGTAAATTGCTTTAGCGGATGTGAAAGCCCTGTGCCGAGCGCTTTAATATAAGCCTCCTTGCGCGTCCAACAGTTAAAGAAGGCGGCGGGTTGCAAGCTATCAGGAAGCGCGCTCAAGACCGATACTTCAGAGGGCGAGAAAAAATGCTGTGCGATCAACAGGCTCGCAATATCCTGACGCATGTATTCTATATCGAGTCCAACCTCCTGCCCACGCGTGACGGCGTAAAGAGCAATGCCGCGCGAGTGTGAGACGTTAAAGCGCAACACATCATTGCCTGTCCCCGTAGTTAAAGAGGGTTTGCCATACCCGTTATATGAAAAGCTTATTTGCTCCGGCTCCATGCCAAGATACCTGCCGAGTATTTCTCTCAATGCGCCGCGAGCAACTATAAAGCGCTCGCGATCTTTCACGAAGTAGTATCTGGCTGCTCTTTGTCGCTCTTCCGATGAGAGCCTGTTGAATAACTGTTCTACAGTTGACGGCTCACGCTCTAAGTCAGCACGCCAGAGATGCACATCCCCATCTTTCAGAAGGAGAGCGTCTGGTGGAAGCAGCCATCGGTCTTGCTGAACGTCCATAACTGATTATGAATCAAGAGCAGCAGCGCATCTTCGCATCCTTTGCAAAAAACTTTTGCGCCCTTTGCGTTTGAAAACCAACTTAACCGCAAAGGGCGCAAGGAATTGGATTTGATTTGAAACTGATAATTCAAGAGTCTGCGGCTGATGTCCTTGATATAAGAAATTACGGCCCCGCTCTGAGAGAGAGTTATCTTCTATGATCTGAATACTATCAAACGTTGCGGCCCCGGCTACGAGCATAGATTAAGAGAAGGTTTCTGGTCCTTCTATCACATCCAAATCAGGCACAGGCCACAACAAGCTACGTGTTATTTTCTCATCCACCAGTGCAAACTCGTGCAGAGGATAGCGGATAGGCTCAAGCGTCCCTTCTGCGAAGTAGAGCGCGCCGCCGCCCGCAGAGATACCAATGCCGCGTGCGCCGTCGCCGGTCGTTCGCACGGCCTCTTGCAATGAGTCCCAATCTTGCTTGTCATCGTGCGCCTGCACGATGACAGGAACAAGCTTGAAAGTATCAATCAAGTTGCGGCTGGTCCAATCTTCTTCCGCACTCCAATAACCGAGTCCCAATTGAACTGCTCCGGCGGAAACTCCTATGAGCAGCGCGCCTTCGTAATACTTCCTAATAATCTCCTCGCCTGCGCCATTCTCCTGAAAGACGTTCCAGCCTTTTTCCACGTCCCCTCCGGCTAGCAGGATAATGTCGGATTCGGCAAGAAAGGCAGCATCATCCGCAGAAAATGAGGACAGGACCATCCGGCAATCCCTGACTCCGACGAGTTCCATAGCTGCTTCAAAAATGGCGTAAAAATTTGGATCATCGCCATTTGATGCGCCCAGATAAGCAGCTTTCGGGGCCACAGGCTCAATCAACGCCCTCATCGAAGCGAGAAAGCGAGTTCCATTCTCTTCAAAGAAGAGAAGCTGGCTATCAGCTAACAAGAGAATGGGCTTCAAAGGCAGGCTCAACGCCGACTCCTGATTCAATCGAACCGATTAAGACTGCTTCTCTTTCGCGGCCTCTTCCATCTTCTTTCTCAAGCTGAGTGGCCGCATATCCGTCCACACCTCTTTGATGTAAGCGAGGCATTCAGCTTTCGAGCCACTCTTGCCAGCATCGTTCCAGCCGAGCGCGTTCTCGCGGTCTGCGGGCCAGATTGAATACTGCTCTTCGTGATTCACAACCACCTTGTAGATCGTGTTGTCTTCTCTTTCGTCTCTACTCATGATGTTTCCTTCCTGTTGAATTATTGATGAAGTGTACCGGACACACGCGAGCAGTCGTGCGACCGGAGCGTCATTTGCGTTCATCACTCAGGCCAGCACAAGCTCTTTGCAGCCGTATAATCTCTCCGCCTCGATTCCGCGCTCGCGGCAACTTGCGACCAGCTTATTTGATTCGATGATCGGGCGAGACTGCTCCGTGTACTTGATGGATGTGAGATAGGTCAACCAGGGTTCCTGTCCCATCGCATAGACGTAAACATGCTTCGGCTGCAAACTATCAACGATAGAGAGGCCCTTCTCATAGTCTGACCCGTTGAGTCGTCTGGATTGATCTATCGTTCGCGCCAGAGGCCGGGTCAATAATGGACCATACATCCAACTGAAAGGCGCACCATCGCATTCCATTCCGATAAAGAGCAGGTCGAGGCTGCCCAACGCCTCTCGAATACGTTCGTACAATCTGGGTTCGATGTTGTTGGAGTCTGCGACCCAAAGCATATTTTTTCCATTCACACTGAGCCAGTAAGCCATCTTGCTTCGGATGTTAAAATCCGCGTGCTCCCCCAGAAACGGAATGCCTGTAATCTCTCCACCGTCAAAGCTGATCGTCTCCATCTCATCAAGCTCGATGACATTCTTAAAGCCTATATTCTTCAGGACCAATTTTAGCGAAGGGTCAACCAGACTGCCGCCACTGTTCTTCGGGACCAATATCTGCTTGACCTTATGACGCAGTTGAAGCAGCGTTTCAAACATGCAGTGGTCCTGATGATTGTGGGTGATTAAAACGAAATCAATGGTTTCGGGCAGGACTTCAAAGGTATAACGAGGAAGACCGTTCGAGTTTGAATAACTAATCACCGGATCAATCAGGATGCTGGCTTCTCTGGTCGTGACCAGCACGCAGGCATGACCAAAATAACGCACCCTCATCGCCGCATCAGGAGCCGCAGGCGCGGGCGGAGTCTCCTCCGTAAAGAAGGAACGGAATAGCTCGTCATCTTCAACGGAGATGTTGAGTCGCTCCCTGATTGGGTCGTAAGGCCGGGGCATCGTTTTCATCTGGAACAATTCGTCCAGCGCTTCATCAGCAAAAGGGATGCTCAGATGCAGACGGCCTGCTTCCTTCAATCTCGGAGTGCTGAAAGCAAAGGGCCGATCATCGTCTCCGACCAGCGAAAGTGTCAGACTTTGCGACGCGGGATTGTAAAAACGACTCTGATAGAGCAGACCTTCGACGAAGCGAAAAGAGGGCGTGTGATTCAGATCGTAAACCAGCTCAACATAGCCTTTCAAAATGTCCGGCATCATCGGATACAGAGGCTCAAGCGAATAGCCCTTCGCCTCCTGGCTCAACAACTTGTCGAGAGCTTTGACGGCCTCGGCAAACTCCAGCATGTGGCCGTGTCTGCTTTTGATATTATTTGC
>JBAWGU010000340.1:0-7579 GCA_049593215.1 Pyrinomonadaceae bacterium | reverse complement strand
GTTGCAGGCTCCGCCTCCCTCAGTTTTTCTTTGAAGGAACATCCGTGATGAAAAGCAAAGTCTCTCTTCGTCGTCTGAGCGCCGTGACGCTTCTGCTCGCGCTCTTGGTCACCATTGCAGGCACCATGCCTTCGGCCTTCGCGCAGTCGCGCCGCCAGCCGCCGACCACCAATCAGAAGAAGAACAAGCGGCCAGACCCGAATCAAAGCGGCGACGAGCAGCAACAGGAAGAGCCTCTGCCTCCGGACATCATCAACAAGCCGAAAGAAGCGGAGACAGTCAAAGTCACGACCGCGCTCGTCAATGTTGACGCCGTGGTCTATCAAAAGAAGGGCGGGCAGATTATCACCGGCCTTAAGAAAGGCAACTTCGCAGTTTTTGAAGACGGCGTGCAGAAAGAGATTACAAATTTCTCTACGCCCGAAGCTCCCATCACCGTGACGCTGGTGCTTGAATACAGCAAACTCTCTCAAGCTTTCGGCTACTACGGCAGCAGTGGTATGGAACAGGGACAAGAGGAAGTGATTCGCCCGGCGGCACAGTTTCTGACAGGATTCGTTAAGCCGCCGTATGATTTTGTCTCCGTCGTCGCCTACGACATGCGCCCGACTCCGCTCACGGATTTCACGAATGACCCGAGCCGCATCAATCAGGTCATCATGCTACTGCTTCGCAACCAACCGGCCTTCCGCGAAAGCAATCTCTTCGACGCGATCAAGTTTGTGCTGGTCGGAGGCAAAGGCGATGCTGTCGTGCTGGAAGATTCAAAAGAATCGCAGGCGGAGTATGCGGGACTGGCGAGCGTGCAGGGACGGCGCACGGCGATGCTGTTGATCTGTTCAGGCATTGACACCTTTAGCAAGCTCAACTATAGCGAGACACGCAAGGTTGCTCAGAACGCCGGAGTTCCCATCTACATCATCGGCACCGGCAATCTCTTCCTGAAAAAGTATGAGCCGCAGATGGATGCCACAGACAGCCTGAGCGGTTTTCCCGGGCGGATGACTTTTTATCAGGCAGACAACACACTCCGCACCTTCGCCAAAGAGACAGGCGGGATGTACTTCCCTGTCACCTTCCCGGGCGAGATTCCGAAAGTGCTTCAATCAATCAACGGATTACTGCGCAGCCAGTACAGCCTCGGCTACAATCCCGGCGACGTGCGCGACGGCAAGCAGCATAAGATTGTCGTCAAAGTTGATGTCAACGGCGACGGCCAATATGACGATAAAGATTTCGTCGTTCAGGCGCGACAGTTCTACAATTCACCTAAAAGCAGTGACAAGTAACAGGAACAGTTTTCAGTAATCAGTTTTCAGTTTTCAGAAAAAGCCCAACCGCTCGTTTCTGAAAACTGAAAACCGAAAACTGAAAACTGTTCTTAAACTCCGTAGAGGCGCAAACGAAACTCGTCGTTGAAGGCGTGAATCTCTGTGCGGCGACCGGAGAAGAGGCGCGATTGTTTGAGCAGGGCGGGGAGACCGCCGCGCGTGAGTTCAAGGCCGTAAGCGTGGCTTGAGAAGATTGACGCGAGTTGCGGGTTGAGACGCTGCGGCACGCCGTAGCGAATCGCCTTCTGCGCCGCAGGCGCAAAGCCGAGCGTGCGGCGCGGATTAATAATCTCAATCGAGCGATCAAAGATGTGTATGCGCGTCGGCTGCTCACGGATTGCGAGGTCACGATGGACGAGCGCGTTGGCTATCGCTTCGCAGACCGCGCCGCGATGATAGTTTGAGCGCGCGACGACAGCAGGCTCGCTCGCCGTCTCCTGTGTTTGAAGATCGCGCGACCGCGCATCCCAGAGGTCGCAGTAGCGGCTGACGAAGCGCAGCGACGATTCGTATAGACTATAAAGATTTCCGGCGAGCGGCGCGCGTTCTATCACAGGCGACTGCGTGGTCTCGCCGCCGTATCGTGTGGCAATGACGGCAGAGCGCGGCAAAAGCTCCGCGACTCTTTCATCGCGCCCGAAGAGGAGCATCCCCGCGACAGTCGGAATCACTTCGCCCATGTTGCCCGTCGCAAGCAGCAGGTGACGCTTGAGTACATCGCCTGTTGGATATTCGTTTGCGGCAGACGCGCCGTCAAAAGCATCCTCGGCAAACTCGCGCACAAAGCTCCACAGGTGCGCCTCGTCAATGTCCGCTTCGCTTGCTCCAAGCACAGGCACGTTCTCATATCCGAAAGGTCTTGCTTCATCAATCAACGCGGAGAGTTCTTCGCGCGTGGCCTCGCGTTTCTCCGAGCCGATGCGTATGTAGAAGCGACCGTCGCGCGTGCGATACGGACGACGCTTGCCTTCTATATCTAATGCAACGATGCGCCGCCCGTTATCAAACGCGATGCGATCAATGAAGGGCACGAGCGGCGGTATCATCTCTTCGCGGCAGATGCGCACCAGCTCATCCTGCACGCTTTCCGAATCGTCAACGCCTTCGACTCTCAGTTGATCGTTGACGCCGAAGACCATCAAGCCTCCGCCTGTATTAGCGAGCGCGACAATCTCCTGCGCGATCTTTTCCGTGTTTGATAATTTAACTTTGAGTTCGAGGAAGGTATCTTCGCCGCCGCGCACGAGACGCATAATCTCCGTGCGAGAAGTTTGCGGCGCAGGTGTGGAAAGGATGTACTCCTGGAAAGAACGCTCCGTGGAAGGTTCGTGACGCTGGTTGCTGCGAAATTTTCTGCGAGCCATTTGTGTCTGGACGGGGCTTGCTACTCTTAACCCGCCCGGATGCGCGCGGGAAATCCTGCTAAAATTAAATCCGCCCGGCGCATCGCTGGAATAATTCTATATTCTAAAAGATCAAGACATCATACAGGAACGTCTGCCGCTCCGGCCCCTGATGTTCTTGCGTATAGCATACACTAACTGTGCGGTGAGTTGTAAGCTGAGTTAAGGCGGCAACCAACCTGCTGGCGCTTCGGGCCAGCTTTCGTCAGGGCTGCGCGGCTCAGCCTGCTCTAAACCAAGACGCTCCGCATCTATCTCGGCCACGATGAAGTTCTCCGGCGGCACAGGCGCACCCGCCAGTCGCCTCAACATCGCAAGCTGCCCCGCATGAGTCATCGCATCCGCGAACGGCCCCTGAAGCAAGCGTTCCGCAGTCATCCCTTCAAGCAGAGGAGCGCCAGCCTCAAGATGCCGCGCCAGCTCCTCAAGCATCTCGTGAAAGCGAAGCGTTTCCTCCTTCAAAGTTGGCAAGGACGCGGGCCTATACTGCCCGCCGATGAAGAAGGTCCGCGAGTAGCCGAGCACGCTCGTCATGTGGCGCACCAACTCCGCAGGCGTGCGTACTCCGTCCGCCGCGCGAAAGTCGCCAAACTTTTGAGGAGCATCCCGCAACGCTTTCTGCGTGCGATAGGCCAGAGCCGCCAGAAAGTGTCGCAGCAATCCTCGTTTCTCATCTATAGGCATAGCAACCTCTGTCACCATAGTGCCCGAATCAACCCGCCCCGCGCGAGCAGCTTTCAATCTACACTGCCAGGAGAGATGATGAAAGGAATGCTATCGTGGGGTCGGGTTGAATGAGTTATTGGGCGGCGCACTCCAAACCAAAGATCACCCGCGAAAATTACTTAATGTCTTCATCTTCAATACCAAGTATTTTATGGAGTTTGGCAACCAAATCGGCAATACCACGATAGTCCGGGTTTATTTCTAATAAATACCCGTAAGCATCAAGGGCTTTATCAAGATGACAAAGCCCAAGATATTCGCAAGCTAACAAGAAGGCACGGTTATCTTCCCAATACCACGGAATTAAATCTGTACCTGTTTCAAAATCATCGGGTAAACATGCTAAGCCAACTCCCATGGCACTTTCAAACATATGGATAGCCTTATCTAAATCGCCCTGTTCTCTGAAAAACAATCCTAACTTGTTTATGGCAGGCAGATACTCTGGACAAGATGTAATTATCTCTAGGCAAATTTGAAACGCCTTTTCTCTGTCACCTTCACGCTCGGCTGCTTCAGCCTTATCTAATTTGTAGTCAAAGAATTCCCATTCGGGCGGACGATTGAATGCCCAATCGTTTGGTCTTTGCCTTGCGAGTTTAAGGTACTGTGGTTTTTCCATCGCCTCACTTTAATTATAGATACGAAAGACGCCCAACTACTTTTGTACCGAATCACTCAGCTAAGAGGCGAGACATACGCTCCGTGCATGAGTTATGCTGAGTCGTCCAATCTTATGACTGAACGGCAGGCAGCAGGCGCGAAGGCTTATGTGGGTCTCGGCTCGAATCTGGGGGATCGCGCGGGCAATCTCCTGCTCGCTGTGCGCGGGATGATGGATGCGGGACTTTCCGTCGCTCGCCTCTCATCCATTTACGAGACAGAGCCTGTTGACGTGCTTGAGCAACCAGCGTTTCTTAACATGGTGGCTGAATTGCGCGACGTTCGTTTCTCGCCGGAACAACTGCTCGCGCGACTCCTTAGAATCGAATACGCTCTGGGCCGCAGGCGCGATGTGCTGCGCGGGCCGCGCACGATTGACCTTGACCTTCTGCTCTATGATAGAGAAGAGCGCGCGACGGAGTTTCTCACGCTTCCGCATCCGCGCCTGCACCTGCGCCGCTTCGTCCTCACGCCGCTCGCAGAGCTTGCGCCGCAACTCTCTCATCCGACGCTTCAAAAAACAGTCAGCGTGCTTCTCGCACAGACGAAAGATAGTTCGGAGGTCAAACGATGGAGCGCAAGAAAGGGGGAAAAGGGTAAAGGGGGAAAAGGGTAAAGGGGAAGAAAGCATCGGCTTCATCGTCCTGTGCTCTTCCTTTTCCCCTCTTACCCTTTTCCCCTTTTGCCCCTTCTCCTTTTCCCCGCCTTGTCTCACTCCCTTACTCTTCTGTTGCTACTGTGCATTGCACTCGCCTATAATCAGGCACTTGTGAACCTCGTCCGTAACAGATCATAAACGATGAGCGGCGGCCTCGCGCCTGCGTGCGCTCGGTCGCCGTTTGTTCGTTGCAGAAGAAAGAGTCAAAAGATGGCTTATCTTAAACCGCAGCGTCCCGAAAAGGTGACTGCTCCAAGTCTTCGCGCGAGCAAGGAGCGAGGCGAGCGGCTCGTTTGTCTGACGGCTTACGACTACCCGATGGCGCGCATCATTGACGAAGCTGGCATAGACATCATCCTCGTCGGTGACAGCATAGGCAACGCCGTGCTCGGCTACGGCAACACCGTGCCCGTCACGCTCGAAGAGATCATCATGCACACACGCGCCGTGCGTCGTGGCACGCAGCGCGCCCTGCTCGTCGCAGACATGCCTTACGGCTCGTATCACACAGGCGAAGACGATGCCGTGCGCAACGCCCTGCGTCTCATCAAAGAAGGCGCGGCGGAAGCGGTGAAGCTCGAAGGCGGAAGAAAACGCGCGCCGCTCGTCAAGCGTCTCGTTGATGAAGAAGTCCCCGTGATGGGACACATCGGCTTGACGCCGCAATCTGTGAACAAGCTCGGCGGCTATCGCGTGCAGGGCAAGACCGCAGAAGCCGCACGCGCTCTGCTTGACGACGCGCACGCCCTCGAAGACGCTGGTGCGTTCTCAATCGTCCTCGAAGTCGTGCCAAGAGAGATTGCGCAGATGATTACGGAGAGCGTCTCTGTTCCGACCATAGGCATCGGCGCGGGCGAGCATTGCGACATTCAAGTGCTCGTCATACACGATCTGATCGGACTATCTTTCGGCAAGCAGCCGCGCTTCGTTCGCCAGTACACGAACCTGCGCGAAGTGATGACAGACGCCATCAGCCGCTTTGCCGAAGACGTGAGAAGCGGCACATACCCGTCCGACGAAGAGTCCTACGCGCTTCCCGCAGAAGCCGCCAAAGAACTCAACATCGCACAGGACAAAGGGACAAAGGTCAAGAAAGAGTAGCCAGTAGCCAGTAGCCAGTAGCCAGCATCAAAACAGTTGAGCGGAACGAAAGACAAATCATCCCGCTCAACTTTGAATGCTCATCAATCTACTGACTGCTGACTACTGACTACTGACTACTGCTTTTATGGAAATCATCAATCGCCGCAAGCGCATGATCTCTGTCGCGCGCAAGATCAGGCGCGAGCAGGATCGGACCATCGGACTCGTGCCAACGATGGGCGCGCTGCATGAAGGGCACTTGAGCCTCGTCCGCGAGGCTCGCCGCATGTGCGACTTCGTAGTCGTCTCTGTCTTCGTCAATCCGGCGCAGTTTGCGCCCGGCGAAGATTTTGAACACTACCCGCGCGACCTGACGAAAGACACTGCGCTGCTGACGGACTACAACGTGGATTACATCTTCGCGCCGACTGCCGAAGAGATGTATCCGAAAGGTTTTTCAACTTACGTCTCTGTCGAAGGATTGTCGGAGCCTTTGGAAGGCACGGCGCGGCCCGGCCACTTTCGCGGCGTCGCAACGGTCGTCACGATTCTTCTCAACATCGTTCGCCCCGACTTCGCCTTCTTCGGACAGAAAGACGCGCAGCAAACTTTAGTCGTCAAAAAGCTTGTCCGCGACCTGTCACTAGATTCAGAGATAGTCATCCTGCCGACCGTCCGCGAGGATTCGGGCCTTGCGCTCTCTTCGCGCAACGCCTATTTGAATGCGGAGCAGCGACAATCCGCCGCCATCATCTACAAGGCTCTCCAACGCGCTAAAGAAAGTTACAAAGAGGGCGAGCGCTCCGGCCAGCGTCTAGCCTCAATCGTGCGCGCAACAATTGAAACGGAGCCGGGCGCGAAAATTGACTACATCAGCGTGACAGACGCCGACACGCTTGAGAAACTCGAACGTCTGGATGACCGCACAGTGCTCATCGCCGTCGCCGCCAAATTCGGCAAGACGCGCCTCATAGACAACATCGTGCTCAACCGCACGCACAAGCTAGACACTTCGACAGCGACCACATGATTTACCTTTGCGTCTTTGCGCCTTTGCGTGAGACAGGCTCGCGCAAAGAAGGAAAGACTTTTAGATGACCGCTCTCTGACTACTTCATTTTCCTCTCATCCCTGCTACAATCTCTTTTCGGAAATTAATCAATGTCACAAAGAAATAAAGCTCATATTGAATTCACTTTGAACGGCGAGCAGGCGGAAGTTGCGTTCGCGCCGCATAAAACTCTGCTCGAAGTTTTGCGCGAAGACCTCGCATTGACAGGCACGAAGCACGGCTGCGAGCTTGGCGAATGCGGGACATGCACGGTGCTTGTCGGAGGGCGCGCAGTTCTCTCCTGCCTCTTTCTCGGCCTCGACGCCGAAGGCCGCGAAGTCACAACCATCGAAGGCATGGCCGAAGGCGCGAGGCTTCATCCATTGCAAGACACTTTTGCGGATTTAGGCGCGGCGCAGTGCGGCTATTGCACGCCCGGATTCCTGCTCGTCGCCAAAGAGTTGCTCGAACATAATTCCAATCCCACGCGCGATGAGATTAAAGAAGCCCTGAGCGGCAATCTCTGTCGCTGCACCGGCTACATTAAAATTTACGAAGCAGTTGAGCTTGCCGCAGCGCGTATGCGCGGCGAAGAAGCAGAACCTATCAAAGAAACTATTTATGGCTACGAATAACGGAAACAAGAAGAATGGAAAGAACGGCG
>JBAWGU010000339.1:0-3625 GCA_049593215.1 Pyrinomonadaceae bacterium | reverse complement strand
ATCTTCAGTTGTCAACTTGGCATCACAAACAACGGACAACGGACCACGGACTACGGACAAAAGGAACATCTATGAGTGAGATGAGTGCCGTTTTGCGCATGGAGGGGATTACGAAAATCTTCAACGGGATTCCGGCGTTGTCGGGCGTTGATCTTGAGTTGGAGCGCGGCGAGGTTCATGCGCTGGTGGGCGAGAACGGGGCGGGCAAGTCAACGCTCATCAAGATTATGACGGGCGCGTACCTGAGAGACGGCGGGAAGATGTGGCTCGAAGGCGCAGAGGTTGAGTTTCGCTCGCCGGAAGATGCGCAGCGCGCGGGCGTGGTTGCTGTCTATCAAGAGGTCAACCTGCTCGCGTTTCGTACTGTCGCGGAGAATATTTATCTGGGAAGGGAGCCGCGACGCTTCGGCCTCGTTGATTGGAAACGCATGAACGCTGATGCGCGTGTCCTGCTTGAGCGTTTGGGATTAGAGATTGACCCGCGCGCAACGCTTGGCGGTCTCAATATCGCGCTTCGTCAGATGGTGGCGATTGCGCGCGGCGTCTCTTTCAACGCGAAGGTCGTTGTGCTGGACGAGCCGACCAGTTCGCTGACAGAACATGAAGTCTCGATTCTCTACGATGTGATTAGACGCTTGAAGGCTGAAGGGACGGCTGTGGTTTACATCAGCCATCGCTTTGACGAACTCTACACGGTCTGTGACCGCGTGACGATTTTGCGCGACGGCAAACTTGTTGGCACGCGCCCGCTCGCCGGGTTGGAAAAACTCGATCTGGTCTGTTTGATGTTAGGCAAGCAGCGCGAAGAGTTGCGAAAGGGGACGACCGCTTTCGGCAAGCACGCGGAAGAGAAGACGGTCGAAGGGCCGCCGCTTCTGCGCGCTCAGAACCTGACGCGCGGGAGGAAATTGAATAACGTCACATTGGAAGTGGGCCGGGGCGAGATTGTTGGCATGGCAGGTCTGCTCGGCTCCGGGCGCACGGAGACGGCGCGGGCAATCTTCGGCGCGGATGCGGTTGACGAGGGGCGTGTTTATCTTGAAGGCCAGCCGCTCAAGATGGGGAGCGTCGGCGATGCGATTGATTCCGGCCTCGCTTTTCTCACAGAAGATCGTAAAGCCGAAGGCATCATCCCTGAACTCTCCGTTCGTGAAAACCTGACGCTCGCCGCGCTGCCGACTCTTTCAAAGTTCGGCATCGTTTCGCGCGCCGAGCAGGAGGCCGTGGTCGAACGCTTTATGAAGCGTCTGGGCATCAAGGCTTCGAGCGCAGACCAGAAGATTCGTGAACTCTCCGGCGGCAATCAGCAGAAAGTTTTGCTTGCGCGCTGGCTCTGCAAGAATCCGAAGTTTCTCATTCTGGACGAGCCGACGCGCGGCATAGACATCGGCGCGAAGGGCGAGATACAGGCTCTCGTCAACGAACTCGCGCAGTCCGGCCTCGGCGTGCTGATGATCTCTTCGGAGTTGGAAGAGTTGGTCGAGGGCAGCTCGCGCGTCGTGGTGATGCGAGACGGCGAGCGCGTCGGCGAGCTTCGCGGCGCAGACATCTCGCAACAAAAAATTATTCACGCGATGGCCGAAGGGAGCGCGACTGTTGAAGAGGGCGCGCGAGAAGGCGAAGGAGCGTAAAAGGTGATGCAGAACGCGACGACTGTTAAGGGGAGTGTGGGAGAGCAAGGTTTGATTTCACGTCTCGTTGCGCTCGGCCCGACTTACGGCGCGCTCATTGCGCTCATCCTGCTCGTCATCGCCAACGCTATCTTCACGCCGAATTTTGCGACGGCAAGCAATCTCTGGAACATCCTGCAACTTGTCTCAACCACAGTGCTAGTCGCCATTGGTATGACGATGGTGATTGCGACGAGAGGCATAGACCTCTCTGTCGGTTCCGTGATGGCGGTTGCGTCCGCGCTCGCAGCTATCAATCTGGACAGAGGCGTAGGGGTTGCCATACTCATTGCGCTGGTTGCAGCCTTTTGCGTCGGCGCATTCAACGGCGCGCTCATCACAGGCTTTCGCATCCAGCCGATTATCGTCACGCTCGCCATGCTCATCACAGGGCGCGGCGTCGCGCAGGTCATCAGCAACGGCGGGCAGTTGATTCCTTTCACCAGCCCGAAGTTTGAATACTTGGGCAAAGGCTACGTTGGACCTGTGCCTGTGCAGGTTGTGGTGATGTTGATTGTTGTCGCGCTGGCAATCTTTGTGATGCGCGCAACGTCGTTTGGTCGCTACGTCGTGGCGGTGGGCGGCAATGAGGCTGCGTCAAGACTGGCGGGGATAAAAGTTCATCGCGTAAAGATTATCGTGTATGCGTTGAGCGGCTTGCTCGCGGGTCTCGCGGGGCTGATTGAGACGGCGCGACTCGGCGCAAGCGACGCGCAGAAAGTTGGACTCTACATCGAGCTTGATGCGATTGCTGCTGTGGTGGTCGGCGGGACTCCGCTCACGGGCGGGCGCGTCACAATCATCGGCACAGTCATCGGCGCGCTCATCATGCAAGTGATTACGACCAGCTTTAACATGCAGCTCATCCCATACTCTTGGGCGCTAGTTTTGAAAGCTGCGATTATCCTGATTGCCGTTTACATCCAGAGACCGAAGCTTGCTTAAAGAGAATTTGTAGGGGCAGAGCTTGTCCCTGCCCGCGTGTGAGGGAAAACAAATTAACAGGGATAGACAGGATGAACAGGATAGAGAAAGAACGATGAAAGACAAAAGGTTTCTATTCACCCTTCATCTTTCCGACTTCCGTCTTGCTTTTTATCCTGTCTATCCTGTCCATCCCTGTTAATTTCTGTCTTAGCAAAAATGCGGGCCGAGGACTTGTCCCTGCCCCTACGGTTCGATGAGCGGAGAGTGCTATGAGTCAGGCCAGCACGACCATTAACGAAGGGGGTTCGACGCGCGGGAATGTGGCGCGCGCGCGCCTTGCTTCTTTCATCCAGAGACAGGGCGCGCTCATTGCGCTCATCATCGTCTGCATCTTTGCGGCGATGCGTTATGAGCGTTTCCTGACGGAGTATAATTTGTCGAACGTGCTGCGGCAGAACAGTATGCTCGGTCTGGTCGCGTTAGGGATGACGTTCGTAATTTTAACCGGCGGCATAGACCTCTCCGTTGGCTCGCTCCTCGCCGTAGCAGGCGTCATTGCCGCCAAGCTTTCGGATCATGGCATACTTGTCGCCGCGCTCGCCGCCATCGCTTTCACAACATTGCTTGGCCTAATCAACGGCGTGGTCATTGCCAGAGCGCGCATCCAACCTTTCATCACGACGCTTGCCATGATGATCGCTGCGCGCGGGCTGGCGCTTGTGTACACGGGCGAACAATCCGTGCGCGTGAGCAGCATCTCAGAAGGTTTTACGTGGCTGGGGCGCGGCCTTATTGGACCTGTGCCTGTGCCTGTTGTGATTCTTGTCGTGGCTTATGCGATTGCGTGGCTGGCGCTGAATCACACGGCGTTTGGCCGTCACGTCTATGCGATTGGAGATAACGAAGAGGCCGCGCGTTTGATGGGCCTCAACGTCTCTCGCACAACGCTCGGCGTCTATGCTCTGAGCGGCACGCTCGCAGGACTCGCGGGCGTCATTCTGGCTTCGCGTTTGGGGACAGGCCAGCCC
>JBAWGU010000338.1:0-4148 GCA_049593215.1 Pyrinomonadaceae bacterium | reverse complement strand
GGCGGTTCTGACACGAGCTACGCTCAATTGCAATTCGCTATAAAGTCTGGAGTCAGGAGTCAAAAGACAGAAAAGTTTTTAGCCTTTGACTCCAGACTCCGAGACTCCAGACTCCAGACTTTTTCCTGGAACAAGAATCAACGAATCGTTGTCTAACCTTTTGTAGTTCGCTCCCGCGACCTGCGTGGCACCGGCAAGGGAGGATTAGAGATGTTCAACAATTTAATCGAATCGGCTCCGCACAGAGGCGAGTTTCAACGGCGCGGTTCATTTTTTATCGGGACGCTCGCGGCCTATGCCGTGCTTTTTCTGATCACGGGGGTGGCGAGCATTTACGCTTACGACGCGCACCTTGAGAGCGGCACGATGGAGATGCTGGCAATGGTTGAGCCTGTGCCGCCGCTCGAAGAAGTGCGTCCTACAGTTGCTAACGAGAGGCCGAGGCCCGTCGAAAGAAGCAGCGAGCAGCCAACACATGATGTCAGGACAGCTTTAGTTGCAAGCGTCAACAACCCGTCAATCGTGCCCGACAAAATCTCAAACAAGGCAGGCGAGATTCCTCCTGTGCGAGATAACATGCCTGTCGCAATCGGTGACGTGAACACTAACGCCGAAGCGGAACCCGGCGCGAGATTTTCAGACGGTCATGGCCCTGCGTCCGTTAAGGTCGTCCCTTCCAAGATCATTACCGAAGAGCCGCCGCCCGTAAAGACTCCGACGCCCGCGCCGGAAAAGAAGATTCTTAAAGTCACTTCGCTTCTCAACGGACAGGCCAAACGCCTGCCCAACCCGCCCTATCCTGAGTTTGCCAGGAGAGTTGGCGCGCAGGGCGTCGTGACGGTGCAGATTCTGATTGATGAAAAAGGAAAAGTTGTTTCAGCACGCGCCGTCAACGGTCATCCATTGTTGCGCACACCGGCAGAGCAAGCTGCTTTTCAGGCTCTCTTTTCGCCGACGATGCTTAACGGAGAAGCCGTGAAAGTCTCAGGCACGATCACTTTTAACTTCATGCTGCACTAAAGCAAAGATTCCGAGTCCCTACCTTCAATGCACCCCGAACAAAAGGTGCGCGTCGTCTTCACTCTCAACAGACGCGCGCACCTTCCTGCCATCAGCTCTCAAGCTCTACTTCGACGGCGAATAATAACGCGGCACGCGAGAGCTTATCCCGCAGGTGATTTCATAAGAGATTGTGCCAGCCGTCTTCGCCACGTCTTCAACCGGAACGGAAAGCTCACCATCCTGCCCGAGCAGCGTCACGCGATCACCCACCGCCACGTCCCTTATATCCGTCACATCAATCAAAGTCAGGTCCATCGAAACACGCCCGACCACAGGAGCATACTGCCCGCGCACAATCACGCGCCCGCGATTCGAGAGAGCGCGCACGTAACCGTCTTCATACCCGATGGGCAGCGTCGCCACCAGCATCTCACGCGAAGCCTCATACGTGCATCCATAACCCAGCAGCTCGCCTCTGTGAACATGCTTCAGGAGCGTAATGCAGGAGTGAAGACTCATCACCGGAAGAAACGCCGGATTCTCATCCGAGGGCTGAAGCACATCCCGCCACAAGCCATACAGCACGCCGCCCGGCCTCACCATGTTGCCCCAAGAGGAAGGATGCGCAAACGTCGCGGCGGAATTTGCCATGTCTTCATACGTAGGATTATGTCCGCGCTCGCGCAGCGCACTGACAGCTTCTTTGAAATGCCTGACCTGATCCTCTGTGAAGCAATCGCGATCAGGCTCGTCAGCCGAAGCGAAGTGAGTCATCACGCCGTCAACGCGTATGTTATGAAAGGCGCGCAAAGCGTCTGCAAACTCTCCTGCCTCGTCATAGCGCACGCCGAGCCTGCCCATCCCCGTATCAATCTTGACGTGAACGTCAACGATCCTTCCATCACTCTGCGCTGCGCGATTAAACGCCTCCGCCATGTCAACGCGATAGATGACAGGCACAAGCTCATGCTCAATGCACAACTCTTCCTGCTCTCGCCAGAAGCCGCCGAAGCACAGAATCGGCTCTCTGATGCCTGCGTGCCTCAACTCGACTCCCTCTTCCGGCAGCCCCACACCAAACCACTCTGCGCCTTCACGCGCGAGCCTGCGCGCACACTCCCTGGCCCCGTGCCCGTAAGCGTCAGCCTTCACGACAGCCATCACGCTCACGTCCGGCCCCACGCGCTCCCTCACCCTTTTGAAATTTTCAGCCAGCGCGTCCGTGTCAATCTCCGCCCACGTCGGGCGATGAACTGAAGCAGCGACTTCTCTATGTTCTTCGTAATTAAGCGCCATGCTCTGATTATAGCGGTCTATTCTTTCCACATGTTTTCAAACCTGGTGAACTCTTTGAGGAACGCCAGCTTGATAACTCCGGTCGGCCCGTTGCGCTGCTTCGAGACAATGATCTCAGCAATCCCCGCATTCTCCTCCGTCCGGTTGTACTGCTCTTCACGGTAGATGAAAGCAACAACGTCGGCGTCCTGCTCTATTGAGTTATGAGCAACGATGTCATTGGCAATGAAGTTATGATGCTTGTCAACCGTTAAGTCATAGACATCTGCTACGCCACATGGCTCAACTGAAGTGACCTCATCCCAGTACACATCGCTTTGAGAAAGCTTTGCCAACTGGTCGGATCGAACAGCTTGTGCAACGCGCGCGGCACGTTCACGACCAATGTTCTGATTATAAAGGCCAGTGCCGCAGTAATTGGTTTGAATGCTTGCCATCATCTGACGCGCAGTGATACCTGCCGTCTCCATCGCCGGAACAACAAGTTGCCTCCAAACAGTATGTGGGATTATGTCTCGATTTGTGTTGGCAGTGCGATTCTTAATGTAATTGACTATTTCAAGCAAGCTCTGATTTTTATATTCCCCAACCGCACCTATAAGATTGGCAAAAGGCTCCAAATCAGGCTTGCCACTTAAAACTACATGGAATTGATCTCTGCCCTTTCCGTGTTGCGATCTCCGCCGCAGCCAAGCATTGATGCCGAGTCTTAACAGAAGCGACTGGACGCCTCGCGCTAATCGCTCGCTACTCGAGGCGTAATAAACTGCGGGTGGATAAAAACCCGGTCTCATACGAATGCAGCCGTCAGTGGCCCACAGGTGACGCAGGAACAGAGCTATTGCCTCCTGCGGCTGCTCAAAAACCTTTGTCGGGATTTTCTTCTCAAATGATCTGAGTCCCCACGCGCCCAATTTATTTAGCCAATCCGATATGGCGCTATGAACGTTGTGTGTGTGCCGACGGGTCGAGGTGAGATAGACTTGATACCAGTTGCGCTCGCTGTTGATGCGCGGCCTGACTTCATCGCCGAAGACTTCCGTGGCGAGTGAAGCCACAAGCTCTGCTAAATCTTTTTCTCTCGTCGTGTATTGAATGACGTGACGAGGCAGCGTACAGCCGTCCCCAATCAAATGCCCTAGCAAAGCAAGTTCCGCATTGCTCATCGTTTGCTTTGACGAACACTTAACCGAGCGCGGCAGGGCCAGACGCTCGCCCGTCTTCAGTTCATCAAGACGCTTCCACCCATCAAACGTGCGAAACTTATGATTCGCCGTCGCTTCGATTGCGCGCCCAAGCCTTGTCTGCAAACGATAGACAGGCTTAATGCCCGTCGAGAAGGCGCGGCTCACCACCGCGCGTTCAATCTTCATCGTCGCTTCATTCAGCGCATAGACGGCGAAGCCTGAGCGGCCCACAAGCTCACGAATCGGAACTTGCGCGCCGCTACCGGCGAGCGTCACCAGAGTGTCGCCGACAAGACATCCGCTCTCTCTCAAGTCTGCAAGCTGCGGGCGATGGTCCGTGCGATTCTCAGGAGCGCGCGACAGTTGCGAGAGCGCGATGAGCGGAATATTCAACTCTTTCGCCAGCCCCTTCAATTCGCGCGAGATTTGCGAGACCTCTTGCTGGCGCGACTCTGCGCGACGCGAAGAGCCTCCCATTAACTGCAAGTAGTCAACAATGATCAGGTCCAGTTTCTTCTGCTCTGACGCGAGACGCCGCGCCTTAGCTCTCATCTCAAGCACGGAGATTCCGGGCGTGTCGTCAATAAAAATCTTTGTCTCCGCGAGCGTGCCCAATGCGCCCGCCAGACGCGCCCACTCGTCGCGCGAAAGAAACCCACTACG
>JBAWGU010000337.1:0-2602 GCA_049593215.1 Pyrinomonadaceae bacterium | reverse complement strand
AGTCAGAACCGCCTGCGGTAGCGGGCGGGTCGTGGTTTAGGTCATCACGTGACGCAACCTGGACCATCACCCGCCCGCTACCGCAGGCGGTTCTGACTTTATTCATATCGCAACGCAACCATCGGGTCCACCTTCGCGGCCCTGCGAGCAGGAATGTAGCTGGCGAGCAGGGCTATGCCTCCCAACAGCAGTGAGAGCATGATAAAGGTCAGGCGGTCTGTGGCGCTGATGCCGAAGAGTAGGCTCGACATGACGCGCGTTAAAACGAATGCGCCCGCGATGCCGATGGCGATGCCGATTGAGACAAGTAGCAATGCTTGTTTGATGACGAGTCGCAGGATGTTGCGTGGCTGCGCGCCGAGCGCCACGCGAATGCCGATTTCGTGTGTGCGTTGGTTGACCCAGTAGGTCATCACGCCGTAGATGCCGATGATGGCAAGTGTGAGGGCAAAGGCGGCAAAGATTCCAAGCAGGAGCATGGAGAAACGTCTGCGCGCCAGTGAATCATAGAGACGCTGCTCCATTGTGTTGAGATCAAAGACGGGCATCTCAGGGTCTAGGGTTTGAATCTGTCTGGTAATCGCAGCAGTCATCGGGGCCGGATCGGAAGTTGTCCGAACGAGCAGGTACATGCTTCTTGCCGTGTACTGCTCGAACGGATAGTAAACGGTGATGGGCGGTTCCTTCTCCGCGCTATATTGTTTAGCGTCGCTGATGACTCCGACAACAGTCCGCCATGATCCTTTATCGCCGCCACTTTTCAACCTCTTGCCGAGCGGGTCTTCATTGGGCCAGAATTTTTGGGCCATCGCCTCATTAACGATGACCGCGTTCGGCTCGTCCTTCTTATCATGCTCGTTGAAGTATCTTCCTTTGACGAGCGGTATTCGCATCGCGGGGAAATAATCAGGATTGATGATGCGCGTGTTTGTGATGATGAAGCTCTGCCCTGTCTTTGAAGTGTAGCCTTCAACATTGACTGGCTCCCACGCCAGCGCAACCGTGCTCATCGGCAGCGAATAAGTTGTGCCGACAGCTTCGACTCCCGGCAACTCCTTTATCTTTTCACCTGCCTGTCTGTAAAAGCTGCTGATGGAATCCGGCGTGGGATATTTGGTAGCGGGTAGAGCCAGCCGCATGGAAAGCACGTTATGAGCGTCGAAGCCCGGACTCGCGTTAGCTACTCTTTGATAGCTGCGAATGAGCAGGCCCGCGCCGATAAGCAGGACCAGCGAGAGCGCAACCTCCGAGATAACAAGCAGCTTGCGCAGGCGGTGATGCTTGAGACCAAACGCGCCGCCGCCCGTTGATGTGCGCCCGCCCTCCTTGAGCACTTCATTCAAATCAACGCGCGAGGCGCGCAGCGCAGGCGCAAGTCCGAAGATGATGCCTGTCAGCAGCGAAACCAGAAAAGTGAAGATCATCACACGAGAGTCCACGCCAATTTCATCAAGGCGCGGAATGTTCTCTGGTCCAAACGTGCGCAACAGTTTGACGGCCCCATGCGCGATCAGGAGTCCGAAGAGGCCGCCCACGAGCGCAAGCAAAACGCTTTCCGTCAGCAGTTGTCTCAAGATGCGCGCACGGCTTGCGCCAACGGCTGTGCGAATCGCAATCTCCTTCTGCCGCATCGCTGCGCGTGAGAGTAGAAGGTTCGCTACGTTCGAGCAGGCGATGAGCAGCACAAAGCCTACTGCGCCGAGGAGCACGTAGAGCGACAGGCGAATGTCACCGACGACCTGTTCAAGCAAAGAGACGACGCTGATGGTAAGTCCGCCGTTGGGCGGGTAATTCTCAGGATACTGCTGCTTCATCCTCTCAGCTAACACGTTCATCTCAGCCTGCGCTGCTTGAAGCGTGACACCCGGCTTCAGCCTCGCAAAGATATTGAAATCTTCGTGCCCGCGCTCAGTCCTGTCAGCTTCGCTCATCGGAAGGGGCAGCAGCACGTCAGCCTTCTCGATACCATTGACGGCAGGCATGACCTCCTTGTCCAGCGAGAAGTCCGCAGACATCACTCCGACAATCTGAAAGTTGTTGCCGTTGAGCGTGAGCGTTCTGCCAATGACACCTTGATCTGCGCCAAAATGTCGCTGCCAGAATCCGTTGCTTAAAATCACAGTCGGCGGCTTACCCTTTTCATCATCCTCCGGCAGAAAGACGCGTCCGAGCGTTGACTTCGCGCCCAGAAGAGGGAAGAGAGAAGAAGAGACACGCGCTCCGTCAACGCGTTCCGGCGTTCCCTGTCCCGTCAGGTTGAAACTTCCGCTGATAGTCACCGCCGTCTCGTCAAAGACATGATTCTCGGCCTTAACGTCAAGGTATTGACCGGGCGAAAACCAATCCTGCGCTACGTTCAGCCCGGGCGAGCGTTGCCAGAGGATGACCAGCCGCCCCGCATCCTTGTAAGGCAGGGGCCGCAGCAAGAGAGCATTGGTCACGCTAAAGATTGCGCTGTTCGCGCCGATGCCAATCGCCAGAGAAAGAATCGCGACAGCCGTAAAAGCGGGATGCTTAAAGAGCGTCCGCACGGCATAAGACAAATCCTTCAGCAAAGTTTCCATCAGTCACCTCAATGCAAAAGCGTGCGACCGTTTAGAGG
>JBAWGU010000336.1:0-5598 GCA_049593215.1 Pyrinomonadaceae bacterium | reverse complement strand
TCCCTTATCCCTCTGTTAATCCCTAGCTCATCCAGCACATTCGTCTTGTCGCGCCAACCGGGTTCGACTTTGACGAAGAGTTCGAGATGGCAGCGATGCCCTAAGAGACTTTCTATATCGCGGCGTGCGCGCGTGCCGATTTCTTTCAACTGTTCAGCGCCGTGACCGATGATGATCTTCTTTTGATTGGGCCGCTCGACGAAGATGGCGCAGTGTATGCGCGTGAAATCTTCGCGCACTTCTTCAAACCTCTCCGTCACGACGGCAGTGACGTAAGGAATCTCCTGCCCCGTCACTTGCAGAATCTTTTCTCTCACCATCTCCGCGACCATTACGCGCAGAGGTTGATCCGTCAACTCGTCATCTTCAAAGATTGGCTCGCCCACAGGCAGATAACGAATCATCTCACGGAGCAAGACCTCTATCATGTCTCCCTTCAAAGCGGAGAGCGGCACCACCGCGCGCCAGTCAGCCTCACCTGCATACCACTGCATCAAAGGCAGGAGTTTGGATTTATCAGAGAGCCTGTCAGTCTTATTCAACAGGAGCAGCGCGGGCTTTTCAGACTGCTTGACTAAATCGAGCACGAAGCGATCACCGTTGCCCGTCGAAACGGACGCGTCACGAATCAGGCAGACCAGATCAACGCCTTCCAGAGCATCATGCACGGCAGCCATCATCCGCCGATTGAGCAGGTAACCGGGCTTATGCACTCCCGGCGTATCCACCAGCACAATCTGCCCGTCATCGCGCGTGATGACTCCCTGAATCCTGTGGCGCGTCGTCTGCGGCTTGTTCGAGACGGCAGCAATCTTTTCGCCCACGAGAC
Source organism: Pyrinomonadaceae bacterium (assembly GCA_049593215.1). Lineage (GTDB taxonomy): Bacteria > Acidobacteriota > Blastocatellia > Pyrinomonadales > Pyrinomonadaceae > JBAWGU01. Next base: position 4,769 of record JBAWGU010000336.1, on the reverse strand, counting down.
GATTCAAGAGCGTTGACTTTCCAGCATTAGGCCGTCCGATTAGCGCAACATAACCGCTTCGATAGTTCTCTTTTAATGGCCTTTCGGAAATCTCTTCCTGCATAAAATTTTCAGCGTCAGGCTAAATGAAAAGATGCGTTCAACTCTACCTGGTATAACGCTCCAACAATTTTTCTAAATTCTCGGAAATCTCCGGCGTTTCAAGCGCCATGGCAAACTCGCTTACCCAATGCCTGATACGCGAGAGATCAAGATTCTGATAAAAGCCCAGAATCGTCTCAATGTCTATCAGGTCTTTTGATCTGTGGGCCACAGCTTTGGTGATAATGAGGTCTTCGGGTGTTGGCACTCTTAGTTGAAGCGGCCCGATGGCAAGCGTTGCGGCGCGTTCGATCATCTCTTTCTCAAACTCTAGCGCGCCGCAGGAAATGTCAACACTAATCCCGCTCTCTTGATGTTTCAACAAAAAGACGCGCGCCTTTGCAGCAAACTCCAGCGCGCCACTCAAACGAGGGATGAATCCATATCGCTCTCCCACGCGGAGAAATTCTTCCCAGCGATTTTCCTCTAACCAGATCACCGCATCAATGTCTTGCGTGGCACGTGGCTTCGCTAACAACGAAACGGCCACGCCTCCGATTGTGATGTGTGGAATGCGCTCAGTTTCGAGCCAGTCCGAAAGGGCTTGCAGTGTAGAGACAAAGGACGCGGGCACGCTCTCTTCAGACATGACATCTTTCTCTGAGGAAACGCCAACGCTCTCTCACCTCTGCTTCACCCTCCTTGAGCGCGCTATCCCAGCCGAGCATCTGTCCCGCTTCGTACATTAAAGCCAACTGCCGGAGTTTATCTGAGATGGAAAGATGACGCGCTTCTTCCGCGAGAAAACTATTTACAATTCTCCAACGCATCTCGTACTCGCGCGCTTCATCTTTCGTCATCCTCATCTCGCTTCTTTTTCCGGTGTTCAGGTCACAACCAATTCTATCATCTATCAATTTCCACTATGGATTTTTGCCAGCATCTTTTGCGCGCCTTCTACTTCGCTTTCTCCGCAAAAATCTGCACGAGATTGACGAGCGTCTCCGTCGTCTTTTCAAGACCGCGCCGCGAGTTGAACTCAAGCTTGCCGTGAAAATTCTGCCCGCCCGTGAAGATGTCCGGCGTCGGCAACCCCCTGAACGTCAGGTTCGCGCCGTCCGTGCCGCCGCGTATAGCCTTGATAGAAGTCTTCAGCCCCGCACGCTTCGCCGCCTCAATCGCATTCTCCGTCAACTGCGGATAGTCTTTGAGAACCTCTTTCATGTTCTTGTAATTCTCTTTGACCTCCATACTAATCTTCACTTCAGGAAACTTCGCCTGCGTCTGGCTGACCATCTCCCTGAGCATCTTCTCTTTCGCATCCAGCCCGCTCAAATCGAAATCTCTCAGCAGGATTTTCAAACTCGACTCTTCAACATCAACCTGCCCCGCATACGGATGCACAAACCCGACGCGCCCCTCAGTCGTCTCCGGCAACATGTCATGCGGAAAGCGCGAAAGGTAATCCGAGAGCGCATACATCGCATTGACCATGATGCCCTTCGCCGTGCCGGGATGCGTGCTCTTGCCCTTGAACGTCACCGTCGCGGTCTTCGCGCTCCACGTCTCGTTGCTAATCTCGCCCAAAGATTCGCCGTCAACAGTGTAGGCCAACTGCGCCCCGAAACCTTTCACGTCAAACTTATCAATCCCGCCGCCAACCTCTTCATCCGGCGTGAACGCAACGGAAATCGTCCCGTGCTTGATCTGCGGATTTTGCCTCAGTGTGTCAATCATCGTCATGATCGCCGCGATGCCCGACTTGTCGTCCGAACCCAGCAGCGTCGTCCCGTCCGCCGTGATGATGTCGTCGCCAATCATCTCTTTCAAGATAGGATTCTTCTCAACCGTGATGACCTGCGTCTTATCGTTCGGCAGCACGATGTCGCCGCCCTGATAATTTTTATGAATCACCGGAGTCACATTCGCGCCAGACACGGCAGGCGACGTATCCATGTGCGAGAGAAAACCTATCACGGGAACTTTCGAGTTATCCGCGAGGTTTCCCGGCACCGTCGCATACACGATGCAGAACTCGCTCACCCGCACATTCTCCGCGCCCAAATCCTTCAACTCTCTTGCCAGCAGATTCGCCAACTCAAACTGCTTCCGCGTGCTCGGCACAGCCTCCGCATCCTCCTTCGACTGCGTATCAATCTTCGCATAACGCAGAAACCTCTCCATCGCCATCTCCTTCGGCGGCTTCAACTGTTGAGCGTTTACGGAAGCTGATAAAAGAAGCGCGATGATTAAGATGTAAACTGTTTTCATTTTATCTTCCTCAAGCCAAATCGACTTTAATTCTCCTACCAAAGAATCAATGCGCCGATACTTATTCTCCAACGACATGTAGAACGCGCGTGTATAATTCTTCAGTCATCCAAAAACCAGCCTTAACTATCAAATCATCCAGAGCAGGTTTAACTGAATGAATTAATCCCCTGTGCTTAGCTTCAACGAGCACACCCAGGAGTCCTATAAACTTTAGTCCTAATCGTGATGCGACTGTTCGGCCTTTTCGCTCATCCATCAAGAGCAAGTCCGCTTTAAGTTCAACCGCGAGCGCGATGGCTTCGGCTTCGCCTTCGTCTAATTCCATCTCAATCACACTCACCAGCGTGCGATTGCTCAGCTTTCGCGTCTCAATCCATTCTAACGTTTGCACTTCTGTTGCGCCTGCAAGTCCACTGCCTGTTATAGCAATCTCTCTATATATAGCTTCGGGGATAATAATTCTCTCATAGAGTTGTTGGATGATTATTATTTGTCCAATCGCGGAAAGATTGATAATAGGTGAGGTGTTACAGACCACAATCATAAACGATTCATCTCTCGCAGCGTCTCAAGGTCTGTTTCAAGTTCTGAAACGCCGTAGTGCAAAGGAATCTGGCGACTAGCCAAAAGATGCTGAAATTGAAGCCTGCTCATTCCAGCTAAACGGCTCGCCTGTCCAATGCTGAGTTTCTCTTTCTGAAAGAGCAAGACAGCAATCTCCTGCATTAACTCAGGCTCAGTCATGCCGGTCGCGCTCAAGATGTCATCGGGAATTACTACGCTCATAATAACTTTCCTCTCCACATCTCATGCTATGACTTCCTTCAACCGCGAGTCAATTCAGCCTCGAACTCATCCAGCGTTATGCTCGGCTCGTTATCACGAGCATTGGCAACCATGTTGTCATAGATGTCTTCCCACAATTCGCCCCACTCCGCGAGGTCTAACATGACGGCAACTTTGTGCCCTTCAGCGTCAGTCACGAATTGAACGCCCTTCAGTGCTACTTTCTTCTCTTCCTTATTTGTTGCATCGAGCGTTGACATAATCGCTTTACCCTTTCATCGCCATCTCGCCGTTGAGCTTTAGAATCTCCAGCGTCATCTCTGCCGAAGCGTACATGTCTTTCACGTCGAGCCATTCGTTGACGGTGTGGATGGCGCGCATCCCTGTGCCGAGGTTGGCGCATTCGATGCCGCGCTTGTTGAAGATGTTGGCGTCGCAGCCGCCGCCCGAGGCCATCGTCTTGACTTCGAGGCCCATGCGCGAAGCTGCCTTGAGGACGAGTTGGACGACGTGGCTGTCGTCTGAGACATCCATCGCGTAGTATTCAGGCTCGACATTGGATTCGACCCACGCTTTGGTGGTCTTGCCTTCGACGGTCACTTCGTACTTCGCGGCGGCATCTTCAAAGCACTTGACCATGTGATCGCACTGGGCTTTGAGTTTCTCTTCATTGAGAGAGCGCGCTTCGCCTTTGAGTTCGACGAGGTTGGTGATGATGTTGGTGGCTTCGCCGCCGCGTATGACGCCGATGTTGGCGGTGGTCTCTTCGTCTATGCGAAAGAGTTTCATGTCGCAGATGGCTTCGGCGGCAATCTTAATTGCGGAGATGCCGTCTTCGGGCGCAACGCCTGCGTGAGATTCGAGGCCGTGAACTTTGAATTCGAGATGATTCGCCGAAGGGCCTTTGGTGAAGAGGAAGCCGGGATCGTCCGAGTCAAACACGATGCCGTACTTTGATCTGATCTTCGAGACATCAACATTCTTTGCGCCGAGCAGGCCGACCTCTTCGCAGATGGAGAAGATGGCTTCGATGTCCGTGTGCGGGATCTCCTGTTCTTTGAGGCAGCGAATAGTTTCGATGATGACGGCGCAGCCGCTCTTATCGTCGCCGCCGAGAACGGTTGTGCCGTCGGTGCGTATGATGTCGCCTTCGACAATCGGTTTGACGCCTTCGCCGGGCACTACGGTGTCCATGTGCGCGCTCATCATAATCGGAGGCGCATCTGGAATCGTGCCGCGAAAGCGTGCGATGACATTGCCGGAATTTCCGCCTACTTTCGCGCCAGCGTTGTCAATCTCAACGTCTGCGCCTAACTCTTCACAATATTTCTTGATGCGCTCGGCCACGTCGCGCTCCTTGCGCGAGTGGCTGTCAATCTGTACGAGTTCGAGTAGAAGATTCTTGATGCGTTCCTGATTAATCATCTGTGCCTCCGTGAATAGTGAATGGTAAATGGTAAATGGTAAATGGAAAAGCCGTTCGTCCATTCACCATTGACCGTTTACTATTTACGTCTTTGATAAATCCTACTACACGGCGCATGAAAAGCAGAAGGATGAAAGAAAAGCTGTCCTTTGTCCGTTGTCCGTAGTCCGTTGCAGAAAACAAAAAAAACAACGGACTGCGG
>JBAWGU010000335.1:0-1734 GCA_049593215.1 Pyrinomonadaceae bacterium | reverse complement strand
CTGCCTGACCGACTGTCGAAAGAGGAGAAGGAATTACAGGCTGCTTCGGCGCGGCTGGGGCAAATCCGTCTTCCGTAAAACCTTTTCAGGTCTCAAAGGAGGACGTGCGCACATTTATAAAGATGCCTGTAGGTACGCCGCGCGTTGCCGAGCGAGCCGCCACAGCGCAATCGCGCACCACAAGACCGAAGAGAGTTTAGCGCGGATTGACCGTTGCGTAGTAGCCCTCTTTGCTTCTCACGAAGAGGTGCGGCAACCCGCGTGGAGGATTAATCTTGACTTTGATGCGATGCCACTTCCCGTTGTTCGTAAAGTTGTTGGGCTTGTAACCGATTGAATACTGGTGGCGTAGCTCAAGCGCGATCTTCTCAAAAGTGTCATCCATCTCGACGGCAGTATTCGGGAAGAAAGCACGACCGCCGGAGACCGCCGTCAGTTCTTCCAGGATGCCCTGACCCTGCATCCCCAAACTGCTGCCCGGATCGCCCCCGCCTAAGATGCCGATGGCGTAAACAACCACGTCAGACTCTTTCAAGAGGCGGCGCAATTCCGTGAAGGTATAGCGAGAGTCGTTATCCTGCCCGTCGCTGATCAAAAGAATCGCGCGTTTCGGATGAGAGCCGCGCTGCACACGCTCAACGCCAAGATAGCAGGCGTCATAGAGCGCCGTGTTTGACTTTGGCTGCACGAAAGTGAGTTTGTCGAGGACGGCTTTCCCGTCGCGCGTCTTGTCCATTAGGAGTTGTGCGCGCGAATTAAAGCCGATCAAAAAATATTCATCCGAATCATGGCTCGTCTGTATGAAATGCGAGAGAGCCTCGCGGGCGCGTCTGATCTTGTCGCCGCTCATCGAACCCGACACGTCAAAGATGACGCCGACAGAGACGGGCGCATCGTCGTCGCTGAAGAAGGTGATGTCCTGCGGCAGTTTTTCGTCAAGCACCTGAAAATGTTTTTTGTCTAACCCGGCGACGAATCGGCCATAGGTGTCCGTCACGGTCACGTTGAGCGTGATCAAATCCGTGTTGACTAAGACGACGCCGTTGTCGCCGATTTCCTGCTGCTTGGTCGTTTGGTCAGGCGTTGGTGTTTGAGTAGGAGCGGAAGGTTGCTGTGTTTGTGTAGAAGTTTGTGTGGCGGCTTTATTGTTCTTCTCTTGGGCTTGCGCGAGACTGTGCGTGGTGAGCGCAATCAGAGCGAAGGCTAGACAGGAGACGAGCGTAATCTGGGTTGCATCGTAACGCTGTACTTTCATCGAAACCCCCTACAGCTAAGTTCTCTTCGAGTCCAAAAAAGGATGGACCAAAGGGAAGAGTAGTATTACACACACAGCGCTCGCCGGAAGCACGAGCCGAAGTGATGCAAATCTTTCAGAAGCAAATCGAACAGGAAAAGCGGGGGAGACTGTCGCTCGACTTCCATTCACCTAAGCGATGGATAGTTTACATTGTAGGACGAAGCCGCGTCGCGCGCAAGACAAAGTATGGCAATGTGACAGGCCCGCGACAATTTTTCACGAATCAGGCAGAGCATTCTCGGAGAAAGCTTGAAGGGCCGTAAGCTTTCGGGAGCCTTACCGCCCTCTTTTATCTTGCTCATCCTTTTTCGGCGGGCCTTGCGGCCACCAGTAATACTTCTGTATCAGCAGTTGATAGAGGAAGATCACAACCCCTGTGCCGATCAAGACGATTAGTATGACTAGAAAATAGAGCATCATGCTAACTCCGATTCACC
>JBAWGU010000334.1:0-16523 GCA_049593215.1 Pyrinomonadaceae bacterium | reverse complement strand
ACACATCGAAGATGATGAAGCGACCGCCCGTCTGCTCCCATGCGATGAAGTTGACCTGCCCGAACGCTTTGCCGTTGACTAAGACCTGATCCGGCGCGACCAGCACAGCTTCCGCAATATCCGGATTCGAGACTGAGAAGCGTCCGATGGCCTTGTCGAAATTAATCACGCGCGACTGCCCGACAAGGACGTTGACCGCAACGGTCTCTTTGTTATTAGCAAAAGATGCTTTGTAAGAAGTCTCTTGCGCGTTGGCAGTCGTGATGGCGATGGCGATTGTAAAAGCCACGCTCAGGAAAGCGACGAAGCGCGCGATTGGGGAACGGCTCTGCATTGTGTTGCTCCTTTGATTAAATAAGCGGTCAGGAAAAAGTAATCAGTAATCAGTGGTCAGCAATCAGCAATCAGCTTTTTGAATCTTGGGCCAGCATTTCAAATCTCTGATGTTTTGGAATTTCAAATCTCAAATTTCAAATCTGAAATCTCTAACGGCTGACTGCTGATTACCGATTACTGACAACTTCTCTTCACGGAAAATCAACGCTGCGTTTCTTCGCGCCTTCGATCATCTCGACGGATGAACGCGGCGCGGGAGGCGCTTGCTCTTTCTCTTTCTTCGGCTGCGGCGCAGGCTGCTGCATAAAGATCGGCTCGATGCGTACCCGCGAAGGGCGCGGGGAAGATTTCTGCGGCTCGGCTTTCGTCTGCTCGCTCTTGAGCGCGCCGGGATCGGGCACAGGCTCTGCGTGGCTGCCTGAGAGCAGCCCACGCTTATTGACGCCTGGAGTGGCCGCGTCGTCCTGGTCACCGGAGTTGCGCATCATCAGTTGCAGCTTGCCTTCGGTCGCCGCGAGCGCGAGCTTCTCTGCCTGCTCAGGCTTCACCAGCAAGGTCACAGCCTTGACGCTGTTGGCTTCGCGCTCATCCTTCGGATGGTCAATGTTCTGCCCGTTGGCTAAGACCTTAATGTTTTGCAGGACCACTTTCGAGACCGGATTTTGATTGATCGAATTCTCCGCCGGATCAATCACGACGACCACATCAACCATCGTGCCCGGCTGAATGAAGCCGCTGATGCCAACCACGTCGTCAACCTTCACGGTCATCGCGCGATAGCCTTCGGGGATAACTGCGGAGAGTCCGCCCATCGTGCCTTCTGCGGCAAGCTTCGGGTCTGTGACAGGCTCACGCGGGGCGATGTTGACGACAGCGACGCGGCCCGCAACTTTCTCCATTGACTCAAACGTTCCGTCAGGCACGGCGTTGCGCGGGAACTGCACGACCGCTAACTCTTCAGGCACAATCTTCTTGCCGAGCGGAATAGCGACTTTCGCTACCACCACGTTGTTAAGATTTTTCTCGTAGGCTTGCGCGCTCGAAAGATAACGGCTGACCATGAAGGCAGCAACAAGTCCGAACATCAACGCGCCAACGAGTACGACGAGAAAGCGTTTGTTCCGCATAGCTCTATTCTCCGTTTTAGAATCAACTTGAAAAGAAGTTCCGATAGCTCTCTTCTCAAACTCCTTCATGCGTGAAAGAGCGTGACCGAGATCAGGCTGCCGAAAGTGATTGCCACACCGTAAGGAATCGTATATTTGCGATCTGTTGGAACGGCGAAGCGCGGCATCTCCCAGCCGGGCAGCAGTCCCATAAAAATCTGTAAGACGCGAAACAGCGTCGCCTTGAGCATCCGCATCCGCAGTGTCGAGACGACGGCTAAGAGGCCGCCGGTCAGGACCACCATCAGGAATGTCGGGAGGACCAGAGACGCGCCCGTCACTGCGCCGATTGCCGCAAACAACTTCACATCTCCCGCGCCCATCGCGCCGAAGACATGCAGCACAAACATTAAAATGAATGCGAAAGCGCAGCCGCCAAGACTCGCCAGCCCGCCACGAAGTCCGCCTGAAATAAGGTGAATTGCCAGACCGCTCAGAAGCGTGGCGAGTACGAAAGCGTTCGGGATGCGGCGATAGCGCACGTCGTAATAAGTGATGATGATTGCCAGAGGGATAAGCAACGCGACGCTAACGATGATGATTGGGTTAAGCATTTTCTAAAACCCGATTTCGATTTTTTCTGCTTCACTGCTGGCGGCGATGAGTGCCGCGAGTTGATTGATGAAAAGTGGTGGCGCGCTCAGTTCCCTGCTTTCACAGGGCTGCTGGCGCGCCATCCTTTTTTGCGCCAGACTTCACTCGTCACTCTTACTTGACGGTGTTTGCCAACGTGGTGATCTTGCCCGTGATGTTGCCGCCGAGCAGTTGGAATGCTCCAACAGTCGCCAACGCAATCAAGGCCGCCGCCACTGCATACTCTGAAAGTTCAAGACCTGTTTCGTCTCTAAAAAATCTCTTCAACATGATCGTCTCTCCTATCGAATGTTAGTGGTCGGGATGTTGGGTTGGAGTTAGCGGCAAATGGTCCCGACCTCTTTGCAGCAACTGCTCTTTTAAGAGTGCGACTCTTACTTAACGGTGTTCGCAAGGCCGGTGATCTTGCCTGTGATGTTGCCACCGAGCAGTTGGAACGCGCCCACTGTTGCCAGAGCGATAAGAGCTGCGGCGACGGCGTATTCGGAAAGCTCAAGACCTGTTTCATCACGAAGGAATCTCTTCAACATTTTCTTTGCTCCTTTAAGTTTGGATTGAAGGGTTGAGGGTCAAGCCCATTTCCAACAGCGCGCTTGCCCACACGCGATGGAAGGGCAGAATGAAAAATTTCAACAACCGATATGAATGGCGGAAGAGTTGCTCCGGCCTGCGCCCTGTTGCTCTTCACAAAGGCTTTGGGGCGCGCTCGTCCCGTTAACAGCGCGACGACCGAAGCCGTTGACTGCGCTGGCGACTGCGCCGCCGAAAGCAAGCGTCACAAGAAAAAGATCGTCCTGCGCGCCCTGCGCCAGGACGGCGATGTGCGCGCAGACGATCAACACAACCGACAGAAAAGATGCTGCAACCACTACGCCTGAAATTGACCAGAGCTGTTTAGCTGTGACTGCCTTCATCTTTTCCCTGACCTCTTCTTCTCGGAACTCTGCTGCAATGCCTCTCATTGCCATGCGAACGCTTTCGCTCTATTACAAGCGCCGTGCCGCACAGATCAAAAACAGAAGAAGCCAATTAAAGCGGGGCTTTTATGAAGATGAAGCTTTTGCGATTGTCGCCCTCGGTTGACAAAAGCGATTGCAGAAAAGATTTGAAGTGAGGCTCGTTCGCTCACGCGAATACGATTTTCCAGAGCATTTAATAGTTGTCGCCAACAGTTGACAACCACTTCCTGCGGTTTCAACTGTTGGCGACGAAAAAGTTTCTTTTGAGATTTTAGCGGGTGAGTTATGAACCGAATGCCAGCAGAGCTTTCATGCAGAACTATCTGCGACGCTCTGCGCGAAGCTGTAAACCGGGTTCGACATCCTCCTGTAGAAAATCTCCGATGTCTATGGCGAGACGTTTCAATTTCTTGTAGAGAGTCTGACGTGAGCCTAATCCCAAAGCCTCGCTCGCACGTGCGACGTTGCAATCATGTCGCCTGAGCGTCTCTGTTATCACACGCCTCTCGAAATCTTCTAACAGGTGGTCCAGATTTGCAGGCGATGATGTCTCGTCAGCAAATTCACTGCGAGCTTCCGCAGGCAGTATGCGATGGCTGATGTGTTCCGGCGTGATGTATGAGCCTTCATCCGTGTAAAGCACGAGACGCTCAATCTCAGCCGCAAGCTCTCTGACATTGCCGGGCCATGAATAATTTTGGAGCGCGCGAATCGCTTCGGCAGTAATGCCTGCAACGTCTCGATCATTTCGCCTTGAGTAATGCGTCAGGAAATGCGAGATAAGTGCGGAGATGTCTTCCGGTCGCTTTCTGAGCGGCGGCACGTAAACGGTCAGCGATGCGATACGATAGTAGAGGTCTTCACGAAATGAACTGTCATGCACGGCTGCCTCTAAATCTTTGTAGGTGGCAGCGACCACACGCACATTCACCTTGCGCGGCGCGCGGTCGCCCAGCGTATGCACTTCGCCTTCCTGCAAAAAGCGTAGAAGCTTTGGCTGCAAAGCGCGCGGCAGGTCGCCTATCTCGTCAAGAAAAAGCGTTCCGCCTTCAGCAGCACGAATCAAACCTTCGTAGTCCGCGTGCGCGCCTGTGAACGCGCCCTTGCGATGGCCGAAGAGCATACTTTCAATCAACTCTGCGGGCGCGGCAGTGCAATTAAAAGGAATGAACTCGCCAATCGAACGGCGACTCAAATGATGTATAGCTCTTGCGACTAACTCTTTCCCTGTGCCCGACTCGCCGGTGATGAGCACGGTCGAGTTTGAATCCTTGATGCGCTCGACTGCGCGAGCCACCTCCGCCATCGCTCGACTCGTGAAGATCATCCCCGGCAAAGATGAGCTTGCGACAGGCGCAGGTAGCTCGGATTTCAACTTTGGCTGCTGCATAGCTAAAAGTGTTGCGTGCGCCTGAGCGAGTTGAGCGACATCCGAGAGCATTCCTAATTCTTTCGCCTGCATCTCAGTGAGCGGCCTCACACAGCGTCCATAAATAGCAGCGCCCTCATGCTCCTTTGTCGCGGCAGTGAGCACTAAACAGATCGCCGAATCACCTGACCGCAACCTTCTCGCTTCGCTTGCTGAAGAGAAAGCCTCTGCCACAGTCGCTTCCGCTTCCGTTATCTCATCCTGGTTGAGACCCTCTACCCACTTGAGGCGCGGGCGTTCGCCCAGATTCTGCGTCCATGTTGCCAGACCATAAGTTCGCGCCGTTGCATCAATCATTAAGGTCAACTTGAGCATCACTTCGTAAAGCAGGTCAGGCCCTGCCATAGCCCCCCTGCACAAAGCGCGCACCATTGACGCAAGCGGTAATTGAAATGCCCCGTCCGTATCGCCTTCAAAAGCATCCGCCATCGGCGAATGCAGCAAATTATGCATAGATATTCCCTTCGACCTGACACGACCGCTCGACAGGCTACGCAAATTTCCCTGTCTGCCCGCCAGCAATTAATCTTGAAGAGGGGAGCAAGAGCTAACGGCGACATCCGGCAGGAGACTCGACCGTCAGTGGGCTGAACCGCCGCGAGGGATTCAACCGAATTACCTTCAGTCTAAGCAGAAGACGTTATGGTGTCAACATCATTTAACATAATGGCTGCTTAACTCTTTCAGTTTTCCATGTAGAGGCTATTTTTCCCAATTCAGACTTTTAATCGCTCTTACCTCGACACAGGATTTTTGAATTTTCCACACCTGTGATAATTATTTTGAAGTGCTATCGTCAATATCCACTTCATCATCCAAACCCTCTGCCCATTTCGCGGATTTCCGTTCGCCCACTGTTCGCCAACACAATAGCTTAAACGAGCTTACTTCATGTAAATGTTGAACTTAGCTGGCGAAACCATTGCAAAGAAAAGTCTTTACACCATATTACCCTCATGTTACATTCCCGCCACTTTGCTGGTAAGTATTTGACCTGCAAACATTTGAAAGATAATTGAAGCACAGCATTTGGTAGGGGTCAGCTAGCAGAGACCCATCATCTTGGGATTCGCCCAAAATCTCGTCTCAGAATTTTTAATGTATGGCAGTTAAGTTTGGCACATCAGGCTGGCGCGCAGTTATCGCTGACGAATTCACTTTCGCAGGAGTTCGCACCGTGACACAGGCTATTTGCGAGCATCTGCGCCAGAGTGGAAATGTTGAGGGGAGTGCCTTTATCGTCGGCTATGACACTCGTTTTCTGGGAGAACGCTTTGCAGCCGAGTGTGTCAAAGAGGTCTCTGCGCAAGGTTTTCGTGCCCTGCTTTGCGACCATCCCGTGCCGACGCCGACTATTTCACACGCCATTCGCAGCCAGCAAGCTGTTGGGGCCATTAACTTTACGGCTTCTCATAATCCGCCGGAATATAACGGCATGAAGTTTTCAACGGCGGATGGCGCACCTGCTTTGCCCGTGGTGACTAAGAATGTCGAGAAATTAATCGGCCAGATTCAGGCTGGCGGGGAGCAGGCTAAGGCGAGCGCGTCTCCCACAGTCGCGGTGGAATCCTTCGATCCGCGTCCGGCTTATCTTGATGATCTTAAAGGGAAAATTGATTTTGAAGCGATTGCCCGTGCGGGCGGACGCTACGCCTATGATCCTTTGTGGGGAACGGGAAGAGGCTATCTGGATGAAGCGTTGCGGATGCACGGCCTTGAGGTTGAAACGATTCACGACTGGCGCGATGTGATGTTTGGCGGGCGCGCGCCTGAGCCGGAGGAGAGCCATCTGGATGAGTTGCGTGAGGCTATGGCGAAAAACGGGTGTGCGCTTGGGCTGGCGACGGATGGCGATAGTGATCGTTTCGGAGTGGTGGACGCAAACGCTCAATTTATTACGCCGAACCAGTTGATCGCGCTGCTCTTTGACTATCTGGCTGAGTCGCGCGGTTGGACAGGGGGTGTGGCGCGCTCCGTTGCGACTTCGCATTTAGTTGATCGCGTTGCTCTTGAGCGTGGCTTGAAGGTTTATGAAACGCCTGTGGGTTTCAAATTCATTGGAGAGTTAATCAATGAGGACAAGATCATTCTTGGCGGTGAAGAGTCTGCGGGGATGTCAATCAAAGGTCACTATCCGGAGAAAGATGGCATCCTTGCGTGTCTGCTCGCAGCGGAGGCTGTTGCGGCGCGCGGCACGAGTTTGAGCGAACAGCTTGAGGCTCTTTACAAACGCGTGGGCTACCTTGCGTCGGGCCGCATCGGCGTGCGTTTGACGCCGGATATTGTGGCTGCTTTGCCTGAAAAACTTGCACGCGAGCCTGAACAGATTGCTGGCAAGCATATTGAGAAAACAAACAGAATTGACGGCGTAAAATTTATTTTCGCTGATGGCTCATGGCTTCTGATGCGCCCTTCCGGGACTGAGCCGCTGGTGCGCATCTATGCTGAAACTGAATCAGAAAAAGACTTGGAGGTGCTACTTGAACAGGGCCGCAAATACTTATTGGACTGATGATCGCCTGCGCGCACAACGCGTTTCGACGCGCGCGACTGCCTCGCTGGAGCCTGTTCGTGAGATTTCACGCGAGATCGTTGGGACACGCACGGAGATCCGCCGTCGCGGAGGGTTAGTCCCGTCGTGGGTTCTTTTCGGCATGATTATTATGGCTACTTTCGCGCTCTGCCTGACGGTGACGATGCGCACACATGCAGAGATGCGCACGGCGTCCGGGCAGTACGAAAAGATCAACGCAGACGTTGAATCTTTGCGCAGCGCAAACGCCACGCTGGCGAGTGAAGTGCATCGTCTGCGCACGGACAAGCGCGCGATTGAGTCTGCGGCGAGAGCGCGGCTCAACATGGTGCGCGCAAACGAAATCATCGTTCCTGTCGAATGAGTTTCAAGCGGAGACTCATCCGTCACGGAGGTCATTGGTTTTCTTTCTGCCAGCAAGCCTGCCGTTCACTTATCCGCTCCGCTTCCGCCCGTGACCCGTTCCCTGCCCGCAAGCGCGGCTGTGACTGCCATCGCAGCCGCGCCCTTCTTTCTCTTGCGTAATTAAAGCGCGGTTGACACTCGCCGCAACGCTCAACTAATATCGAATTCTCTTAAAACTTCGTCGCACAATTTTTCCGAAACATTGAATGCGTTTGAGAGAGCGTATGAGAGAGCTTTGAGCCATGCCAGAAACTAAAGAGATCACCTCGCAGGAACAAGCCGCTATAGAGCGTTGGGAGCAAGAGACGCTCGCGCCCGTTTTGAAGAAACGGCCTGAGAGAAAGAAAAGGTTTGAGACGGTCTCGCTTGATGAAGTCAATCGTCTCTACACTCCCGCAGACGCCGCAGACATTGATTACGAGCGCGACATCTCTTTTCCCGGCGAGTTCCCTTACACGCGCGGCATTCATCCGACAGGCTATCGCGGCAAGCTCTGGACGATGCGCCAGTTCGCAGGCTTCAGCACGCCTGAAGAGACAAACGCGCGCTTCAAATACTTACTCGCTCAGGGTCAGACAGGACTCTCTGTCGCTTACGATCTTCCAACGCTGATGGGCTACGACGCTGATTCGCCGCTTTCGGAAGGCGAAGTCGGAAAATGCGGCGTCGCCGTCTCATCGCTTGCCGACATGGAAGTTCTCTTTGCAGACATTCCGCTCGAAGAGGTCACAGTCTCGCAGACAATCAACGCGCCAGCGTCCGTCTTGCTTGCCATGTATCTGGTGGTTGCCGAAAAGCAGAATGCGGATTGGAAGAAGATTTCCGGCACGCTGCAAAACGACATTCTCAAAGAGTACATCGCGCAGAAGGAATGGATTTATCCGATTCGTCCGGCGATGAAGCTGGTCACAGACACGTTCGAGTTCTGCACAAAGCATGTTCCGAAATATAATCCAATCTCAGTGAGCGGCTATCACATTAGAGAAGCTGGCTCGACGGCGATGCAGGAACTCGCGTTCACTTTGCGCGACGGCATAGAGTATGTCGAGTGGGGCGTGAACGCCGGACTCGATGTTGAGGAGTTTGTGCCGCGCATCTCTTTCTTCTTTAACGCGCACAATGATTTCTTTGAAGAGATTGCGAAGTATCGCGCCGCGCGCCGCATCTGGTCGCGCGTGATGCGTGAACGCTTCAATGCTAAGAACGAGCGCACGCTGCAACTACGCTTTCACACGCAGACGGCTGGCGTCTCGCTCACCGTGCAGCAGCCTTTGAACAACATCGTGCGCGTCGCCATACAAGCTCTCGCGGGCGTGCTCGGCGGCACGAACAGTTTGCACACAGACGCTTATGACGAAGCTCTCGCGCTGCCGACGGATCGCGCGGCTCTCATCGCGCTTCGCACGCAGCAGATACTTGCTGAAGAGACGGGCGTTGTGAATACGGTTGATCCGCTCGGCGGCTCATATTTCATGGAAGCCCTGACGAAGAAGATGGAGGATGGCGCGCTCGACTATTTCAACAAGATTGATGCGATGGGGGGCATGGTCGAAGCGATTGAGAAAGGTTTTCCGCAGCGAGAGATTCAAGAGTCTGCTTATCAGTACCAGAAAGCTGTCGAGCGTGGAGATCAAACTATCGTTGGCGTCAACAAATATCAGATGGACCGGGAGCTTGCTGAAATTACTACTCTGGTCATTGACGAATCAGTGCGCGATCATCAGGTTGAGCGTTTGCAGCAGACGCGCGACAGGCGCGACAAAGGCGCAGTCGCCAACGCTCTTGAAAAATTGAAGCAGGCTGCGCGCGACAACGAGAACACAATGCCCGCGACCATCGAGGCTGTTCGCGCATACGCCACGCTCGGCGAAATCTGCGATGCGCTACGCGACGTTTACGGGCTTTATGAAGAACCTGCGTTCTAATGAAACGCACTCCTCACGGCGAATCAAGCCACGCGGATGCTGGGCGTCCGACGAGCGAGGCGGCTAGTGATAGAGCGATTGCAAGCGAGATTTACCTTGACATTGAAAGTGGCTACTATGTGTTCATTGGCGCGCGTGGCCGAACACACGTTTTCACCGCCGAAGGCTTGCATCACACGAGCTTTCGCACCACGCTACGGAATCGTCTTGCGCGTAAGGAATCTGGTAAATGGGGGCGAATCGAACGCGATGAGCTACCGGAGGCGATTAGATAGATTGCTGGAACTTTGAATCTATGGAAATCATCGGGAAAAAATCTGTTGCATCGGTTGAGATGGCTGAAGTGCGCGCTTCCATTGATGAAATCGCAACTTATGAAGCGGCACTCAGCTATCTATTAGAAACTTTATCAACAGAAGAAATTGAACAGCGACTTGGCGCGTCGCGCGATGAAGTGGAAGGGATGTGTGATGATTTACGACACGCCATTTCCCTGCTTCAATCTTCAACGCCTGAGCCAATATCAGCGTAGTCGTTTTTGAGCATCGCATTTCATATGGTTGAAAAAAAGATTCGCGTTCTTGTTGCAAAGCCCGGCCTTGATGGACATGACCGGGGAGCAAAGGTGATCGCGCGCGCTCTGCGTGACGCGGGGATGGAAGTGATTTATACGGGTCTCAGGCAGACGCCTGAGATGATTGCGGCGGCGGCTTTGCAGGAAGATGTTGATGCTGTGGGCATCTCGATTTTGAGCGGGGCGCACAATACGCTCTGCCCTCGTATCGTCTCGCTGCTGCATGAACAGGGCATGGATGATTGCCTGATTCTGGTTGGCGGCATCGTCCCTCAAGAAGATATTCCGCGCCTCAAAGAGCAAGGCGTGTCGGCAATCTTTCTGCCCGGCACTTCCACAGAAGACATCGTTGCGTTCCTGCGTGAGAACGTCAAACCGCGTGAATGAAAAAGCTCAAGACGAAGCGGATTCGCACGCCATCATCGTTGAAATAGAACCTGCCTGCGCCGTCATTCGTCTCAATCGTCCTCAAGAACGCAACAAACTCTCCGTCGCCAGACTCAAAGAATTAGACCGTGTAGTTTCATCTCTCATCTTGCGTGAAGATGTGCGCGCGATCATCTTCACAGGCGTTGAAGGCGTCTTTGCTTCCGGCGCGGACATCAATGAGTTGCGCGCGCTCACCTCTCAGACTGCGAAAGAGTTTGCGCTTCGTGGTCAGCGACTTTTCCAGAAAATTGCGGACGCAACGCAACTCACCGTCGCAGCCGTCAACGGCTATTGCATGGGCGGTGGGCTGGACCTTGCGCTTGCGTGCCAGCTTCGTTGCGCTTCGCGCGAGGCTGTGTTTGCGCATCCGGGAGCGCGCTTAGGCATCATCACCGGATGGGGCGGCACGCAGCGTTTGCCCGCACTAATCGGCATAACACGCGCTCTGGAGATTTTTACGACGGCACGCCGCGTCACAAGCGTTGAGGCAATGGAGATAGGTCTAGTCAACCGGATTGGCGATCCGGTGGTTGAATGTGCGCGCGCTCTTGCACGAACCGTGCTGGCTCATTGAGCTTTAGCGTTGGAGTTTAATGAAGCGTGGCGAAAAATTTATTCAGGAGATGCAGGGGAAGTTTTTTGATTGTTTGCGTTACGAAGATTTTCGATGGTCTTTCTTATTGCGTCCGCATTTCTGGCCTCCGGATTCTTTTTCAGGTACTGCTCCAACTCAGTAGCCGCGCGCGCATTATTGCCTTTCATCTGATAGAGCATCGCAAGCGAGAAATGGTCTGCTGTGAGCCTGTTGTCGCTGAGTTCGGCGGCTTGCTTGAGGGCGAGTTCCGCTTTGTCGAGAATGTGGCCGCGATTAGCGACTGCATCGGGGGTTGACGCATCAATGGTTGAAGCCTGATGTATGAGCGCAATCCCGCGCATCAGGGCGTTCATGGGGCTTGACGGATTCAAGCGAGAGGCTTCGGCAAAGACGGCCACCGCGACCGCATAGTTCCTCTGCTGCATGAGGACCAGCCCGAAAGATTGATAGAGACGATCATCTTTATCATTAATCTCGCGCGCGCGGTCAAGCTCTGCAATCGCTTCGTTGAGCTGGCCCACCTGAAGCAGCTCGTTGCCCAACTCAAGATGAGCTTCAAAATATTCGGGAAAGATTTTGATTGCTTCACGCATCAAGGCCAGAGCCATCTCCGCTTTGCCTTCTTCGGCCATCTTCTTCGCACGGTTAAGAGTTTCGCGCGCAGGCTTTGGAACATTTTGATTGAAGGCAGAGATCACACCGGCGCGCGCTGCTGCGTTTACGCTCATGGGCCGCAGTTGAATGTCTTGCGTGAACATTTGCTGCCCCCCGCTATAGACAGAAATCTCTGCATAGACCCTCGTGGTCTCGAACGTCTGTCCGTCGCCTTCTACGATAAGCTCGTAGGTGCCCCTAATGATTCCTGTGAAATTGAAGTGGCCGCCAGCATCTGTGAAAACCTCAAGGATACGCCTGCCGCTATAGTTTAAAGTCACTCTGACGGATTGAGAGGGCGGAACGCCGTTTGGCCCAATAACTTTACCCTGAAGCGTATTGGTTCCCTGCGCGTAGGTGAGCGTAGAGACGAGAAGGAGTAGAGCAGAAATTAGAACGAGTCGCACGCAAAGATTTTTACTCATAGTTGCTGCTCCTAATCTTAACTACTTTATCACAACCTAACACCGTTTTATTCTGAAAGTAAAAAAGCGGGGCACTCAGATGAGATAGCTTAAATATATCTCACGAGTGCCCCGAATGCTTAACCTTCAGCTTCTTTGCTAGAACTGGAAGCGGACGCCAAGCTGAGCCTGAAACGGAATACCAAGAGGCTCAGAGAAACCTGTCGCCCCGAAGAAGTTGACAGGCTTACCAAAGTCCGGCTCGCCCGTGACGTTCTGAAATTCCCTGCCATAGTTGGCTGTGTTGAAGACGTTGAATGCCTCGAAGAAGAGGCCAAGCTTTTTGGTCTCACCCCAGGTAAAGAACTTCGAGACTCTGACGTTCAACTGCGAGAAGTTGTCGCCACGCATGGTGTTGGGCGGCAAGGCGTGCTGGTCGTTGCCGTCGCGCGACTCGCGGTTCTCTAAGACTACGCCGTCTTTATTAGTGTCGCAGACGCAGTCCGGGAAAACGCTCCAGCGGCGCGGCGACGATACCTGGAAGATTGGCGCGACCTGGAAGCCCCACTTCAAGTCGAAGACGCCGGAGATAACGAAGCGGTGACGCTCGTCCGCATCCGTCGGGCCGAAGTCGGCTGCCGGATCGAACTTGAAGAACTGGTTTTGCGCCACGTTTCCGAAATCACCCGTCTGTCCAAACCATGCAACCGACTTTGACAAAGTATAGTGTGCATTCAACTGATACTTGTTCGCGTAGCGCCGCTTAAACGACACCGTGAAGGCATCGTAGCGCGAGCGGCCATCTGACTGCGCCACACTGATTCTGGCGAATGGCGAAGCCGTGCCGAAAGCTGCGGTCAGTTCAGCCGCGTGCGCCGCAAACTGAGCCGCCAGTACGCGCGGCGGATTCGGATCGCTGCGCTGCGCACCGATTAAAGGTCCGATGCGCGGATTGATATCGAGCGTCGTGAATTCATGCAGGCCCAGAATATGAACATAGTCAAACTCCAGCGCCATGTTCTTGCCAATCTCCTGCGCATACCCGAAATTCCACTGTTGCGAATAAGGAGACTCGAAGAACGGGTCGAGCATCCTGCCGCGCGTGCCCGGCAAAGGATTCGTGAGTGGACGCGGGATAGCAGGTGGCGCAGAACTGATGCTGAGGTCCGCAGCATCGTTCAAGAAGGTGGCATAAATTTCCGAGTTCGCTTGCTGCACCGCGAAGAGCGGCACGTTCAGGAACGACTGGTCGTAATAGATGCCGTAGCCGCCACGCAGCACCGAGCGACCATCGCCTTTGATGTCCCAGGCGAAGCCGATGCGCGGCGAGAAGTTGTTCTTGTCATCCTGAACAACTCTCTGCGCGAACGGGCTGCCGATGATCTTCAAAGCGCGGTAAGCGCGATTTTCGGCAGCATGGTTATGGTCCACAAATCCGATGTCCACGTCGTAGCGCACGCCAAGATTTAAGGTGAAGCGCGGCGTCACTTTCCAATCGTCCTGTATGTAACCTGCGAACTGCTTCGCGCCGTCGCGCAGGTTGAAACTGGGATCGCCGCCGGAGAGCAGAATCTCAAAGACGACGCCGGGCGTTTTGAACCCTTGTGGAAACGTGACCGGATCGCCTGCGATCTCACTCGGGTTGAAGGCGAAGTCATACTCGGGCGCAGAGTTGAAAGCGAAGAGACCGCCAAGCGTCGGCTCAAACACCACATCAGCGCCAAACTTAAGCCCGTGATTTCCCCAACTGTATGTGAGGTCGTCACGGAACTGATGCTTCTTCTGGATGGTCTGTTGCGGGACGTTGCCGTTGCGGCCCACGGCGATACCATTCGGGAAGGTCAGCAATGGCAGATCTGTCGTCGCCAGAATCCGGTTATCGAAGGTCGAGTACTGATAGACGAACTGGTTGACCATACGCGGACTCACAGTCCATGTCCACGAGGTCAGAAAATTGTAGAGCGTGTTGAGCGACTGGTTGCCGCCGGACAAATCCGTGCGGACGATGAGAAAGCCAGCCTGATCGTTGAGCGCGTCGTTGTTTTGACCGGCGAAGCGCGTCACGAGCATATGCTTGCTGTTGATATTGAAGTCGCCCTTGATCGTGTACTGCCAGTCGTTAAACGGCTGCGGCAGGAAGCGCACGGACTTGTAGCCGAGCGGTTCGAGGAATTTGATTTCGGCCTGATCGGAGCCGGGCACGATGGAGTTGCCGCGCTCGCGCGTGCGCTCGACGGTGCCGAAGAAGAATGCCTTGTTCTTGACAATAGGTCCACCAAACGAGCCGCCGAACTGTTGACGACTGAAGGGCGGTTTGACGGCATCAGCCGCGTTGGGGAACAGAGTCGGATTAGCTTTCGCAAGTAAGGCAGGCGCGTTCGCGTTCAGCTTATCGTCGCGGAAGAAGCCGAAGATCGAGCCATGCAGGTCGTTTGTGCCGCTCTTCGAGACAACGGAAAGCAGCGCGCCGCCAGAGCGACCGTTCGCCGCTGAGAAGCGTTGCGTTGAAAGCGCGAACTCCTGAATGCCCTCCATCGAGAAGTTTTGCAGGATGCCGCCGACGGCATTGTCCTTGTTATCGCCGCCATCAACAGTGATATTCAGGTTGCGGCCAGATGATCCGCCGACCGAGAAGGTGCCGACGCGAGCTTTTGTCGGATCGAAAGAAGGCGCGAGCGTCGCACCCGGAATAAGAACCGCGAGCGATGCAAACGAGCGGCCGTTGACCGGCAAATTCTCCATCTGCCGTTGGTCAATGACGCCGCTCACTTCGGTCTTGGTTGTTTCCACCAGCGCCGTCTCGCCCGTCACGGTGACTTGAGCGGTTGCTGGTCCAATCTTTAAGATCGGCTCAATCGTCACACGCGAGAGCACATTGACGGTCACAGGCTCTTGCACGTACTTGGCGAAGTTCGGCGCTTCAACTTCGACGCGATAAGCGCCCGGAACAAGTTGCGCCAACTCAAAAGAGCCTTCACCGCTCGTCGTAGTCACACGCTCGACATTCGTGCCGAGGTTGACCGCTTTCACAGTCGCGCCGGGGATGACCGCGTCTTTTTCATCTTTCACCACGCCGTTGATCATACCCGTGTTGGATGTCTGGCCCAGCACGGACGATGGGGCGATAAAGATTGTCGCCAGGATCAACGTCGTGATGACAAATCCAAAAGCTTTTTTGAACTTACTCTTCATACGGAGAACCTCCTCTGAATACGATTCAGATTGTTGATTGAAAGCATGTGTGAAGGTCCACCCGTTGGAAAGCAATCACAACCGAAGCGGACCAGAGTCAAGCTACTTCCGTTGATGCTTATCAAGCGCAGCGCTGAGGAGCAGGTTTAAAACCGGGCCGCGATTGAGCTAAAGAACGTAGAACAACTTACCTGACAGCCCTTGTTCGATCTGAGCAACAAATGAAGTTGCTTAACGTATTGAAATTACTACATCGGAATACAGCAACTCCCATGCCCGCTTCATTTAACTCTCTCAACCTTCTGTATTCCTTGCTCTTAAAGTTACGGCGGGATTTATCTGGAGGCCATTATATATCCAAAAAATTGGTTGAGATTCAGAATTTTAAATATACAGGCACACAATTCTCTCTCAAACAGACTTTCCGAAAGCCGCTCGGCCTGTCTTTGAGGTCCTACTTTTTCTTAAGGAAGCGTGCGATTCCCTGCTGGCAATCTTCTGTCATGCGGGCGATGGTGTTGAGGTCTGCGCCGGACTTGATAGCGGACGCGAACGTCATTCCATCTATCTGATAGAGGAGTTGCTTGGAGAGGGTGACGGCTGAGCGGCTCACCGTTTCAAAGGCGTGAACGTAAGCTTCAACTTCCGCTTCAAACCTTTCATCCTCGAAGACCTGATTGATGAGGCCGAAGCTCTCCGCTTTGTCTGCGCTAATCTCCGCGCCGCGCGTAATCAACTCGAAGGCACGCTTTTCAGAGACGTTGCGCCGCAGTATCGCCATCACCATCGCGGGGATGAATCCAATCTTGACTTCCGGATAACCGAACCGCGCGGATGAGGACGCCAGCACAATGTCGCAAGCGGTGGCGAGTCCGCAACCGCCAGCTAAAGCTCTGCCGCGCACGGCGGCTACCACGGGCACGCGCACGCGGCGCATCAGCATAAACAGGTCCATCAGCGATTGCGCATCTTCCAGATTCTCCATCACAGAGCTTTCAGAAATTTTCTGAAGCGCGGAGAGGTCTGCGCCCGAGCAGAAATCCTTGCCTGCGCCTGTGATGAGGACGACGCGGACTGCATCACTACTGTCCGCCTCATGGAGCGATTGCTTGAGTCCGGCGATGAGCGCATCGTTCAGAGCGTTGCGCTTCTCAGGGCGATTGAGCGTGATCAGCGCGACCGCGCCTTCAACCGTGTAGATGATTTCTCTGCTTTCGTCTTCCATTAGATGGCTAAATCTACGAACAGTTCACGCAAAGGCGCAAAGGCGCGAAGAAATCACGCAAGAAGAAGATGAAGCACTAATCTATTCTTTGCGTCTTTGCGCC
>JBAWGU010000333.1:0-6140 GCA_049593215.1 Pyrinomonadaceae bacterium | reverse complement strand
CCTCTAAACTATATTTATTCGGGGTTACACTCATTCGCAATTCGCTATATAACGGAGTTTCTGAATCGCCCGCGCCTGTAAGCTTTGCCCTGTCGCAGGCATCGTTAAATTCTCTGATGATAAAAGTCCTGCTTAAGTTGCGATTCAGATAGAACTGAGGGCGTGCGGCCTGTGGCAGCAGCCGTTCCTCTTCCTCAAAGGATAACACGCGCGGCGGATTCGCCGGAATATCAAAATTGGTCGGGATTACATACTGGATGAGAGAGAAGCGATTAGAAGTTGGCACAGGTCGCTCGCGCAAATTCTATCACCCTGCGACAAGAGGTCTGGTCGGCCTGATGCCAGAAGGAAGCCGCCGGTCGAATGTTGCCCCGTATTCTTTTTTCCGATAGGCCGCGAGACAAATGGCATTCCGCTAATTTTCAAGGAGGGCGCAAACGCGGCGTCGGCGTAGTGAACAATGAGATCAGGAAGGCGTTGCTTGAGGGCAGCTTCATAACTTTCGGATGTCATCATCACGTCGCTCACAAGCGGCCTGCCTTCATCAGTTCTTAAATTTAACAGCATTCGCTCTAGCTGACGACAAGCCTCTTCATATTGTCCGGGCTGGACCACTCCCTTCGCTTCTCTGCCGCAGAGGTTGAGCCGAATCCACCCGTGCTGATCTGTCGGCAACGAAAAGGCGCGCGTGCGCGACCAATCATAAGCAGGCATCATCGTCGGTTGCGCCAAATGATAAGTCGCCTTGCGCGGCATCGTCTTGTAGTAGAGCTTCTTCAGGCTTGCGGGCGAGCGTTGCTTTAGCGCAGAGAAAGAAGAGAGCGCACGCTCGCGCCACGACTGTGCAGCCCAATCAGGGAGATGCGCCCATCCGGTCTCAACCAGCAGTTGGTCCAGAAAGGTTGGAATGCCTATGGTCGGTCGCATCCCGTGAAGCGCAAAGACAAAGATGCAAGCGTCTTCGCCTGCGACTTCCGAGAGCTTGCCAATCTGTGTGTCCACTTCACGATAGATGTTGCGTAGATCAAAGTTGATGTTGTTCGGTTTAGCAGACCCGTTATGAGCGTAGAACGGATGGCACGGGGCAACGGTGTGCCAGAGTTGATGCGAGGCGCGGTGTATCTCTGTAAAGGTGATGACGGAAAGCTCCGGCTGCGTCTGCAAAATCAAGTGCGTCGCCAGTTCGCCTCTGAGCCTGACTCCTTCAAGGCACGCCGCAAAAACTCTTCTTAATCCTTCAACGTCGTCCGGCCCGCTCGCATCAATTTGAGAGAGGCGAAAGGGATGAGGCTTAGTTTTTTCGATGAGGCTGGAGAGAGACGCAGGAGAAATCTCCATCCGCCCTTCGATGGTGTCATGCGCGCCCCATTCTGAAACTTGAAAACCGGACACGAGATCAAGCGCCGGAGCGAAAGGCACATCGAAGATTCCAACACTGATATCCTTTCCCAAAAACGTTTCCCAGAAAGGCTTCAGGCTACGCCCGCTGAATCGCGCGAGGTTCATGGTCTCCGGTTGCCAGCACCATTCGCCGTAAATCCCATGCTCGCGTGCGTCTATGCCTGTTACGAAAGTGGGCCACACCGCGCCGCTCCCAATCTCTGCGGGCGACTCGACCGGCATCCATGCCCCTCGCTCAAGCAGATGTTTCAGAGAGGGCAGTTGGTCCTCTTCGATCAACCGGCGCACGAGCGAAGGCTCTGCGGCGTCCATGCCGATAGCCAACACACGCGGCCTCTTATTCCGTTTCATCCAAAAGCTCCTGCGGGTTAATCCATCTTCGTGTCGCGGCTGAGCGGACGCAAGCCTCAACCACAGCCATCGTCTGCAAATTATCCAGACCACTTGAATCAGGCTCAACGCCTTGCCGGAGAGCGCGCTCAAGTTGAAGCAACAGCAAACGCTCTTCGGTGACGCTGCGCGCTCCGCGCCTGACGGGGCGCGGCCATCCGCCCTGCGGACACAGAAAGAGCCAACGCTGATTGACATGCAGAGTTGCCCGCGTGCCAACGAAACGCGCGTAGAATTCCTGGCCGCGCTCGAAGAATTCGTGGCCGCTCGATTCGTAAGTGGCAGAGTAGAGTGCGCGCGTGCCGCTTTCAAAATTGAGTAGAGTCTGCATCGAAGCGCCTGTCGGGAGTTGTCCGTCATGGAGAGTGAAACTTTCGTTCAAGACTCCGACGACCTTTTGTCCGAGGACGTAGCGCATGGCGTCAAGATGATGTATCCCTACTCCCCAGAGGACGCTGTGCGTGAGCCGCGCGAGTGATTGGGCCATCTCGTGCGGGACGCGAAAGTACTGGCAGTTAATCAATCTCACGTCACCGAGCGCGCCTTCGTTGATGAGTCGCCGCACGGTTCGATACGAGCGCATGTAACGATAGTTTTGCGCGACGACAACGGGCACGTTCTTCTGTTCAGCCATACGCACGACTCTCAACGCTTCAGCAAGCAGCAGTGTGAAAGGCTTTTCTACTAAGAGCGCTAAGCCGTTTGAGAGAGCCGTCTCGCAAACTTCTGTGTGACTGTCAGCAGAGGTGGCGATGATGGCTGCGTCGCAGGCAACGGTGTTAAGCGCCTCATCTAGTTGAACGAAACATTGCTCTGAGGGAATGCCAAGATTGACGGCGGACGCTCGCAGCACGTCGCGGTCGTTGTCAACGCAAGCGACCAACTCGTAAGCAGGCACGCCTCTTACCTCTCGCACCCAATCATGGCCGCGCGGCCCCATCCCAACGACCGCTATTTTAAGCGCCATCGGTAAGCTCTCCCATCTTGCAGGCGGCGACCGGCCCACACGTCGCGCGCCCGCACCAGAAGACAAGTCAAATATTTGAGACTGCCGGGACTGACACTCGCCCACGCTGCCCAGCCGAGAATAAGCAGTGCCGCGACGCGGCGTTCGGCAATGGCGCGTCTGAAGATTGGTCGCAAGAGCAACGGCGTGTGCCCTGCCCAGAGCTGCATCGCTCCAACGCTGCGGAGCGCGCTCAGGCCGTGCATGTTCGCCACTGATTTAGATTCCGCATTCTCAAGCAGATGTTTATAGCCGCGTCCTGCGCGCCATGCGGCCAGACAAAGTTGCTGCAAATCATTATTGCTCGTAAGCGGCGACTCAAGCGCAGACAGGCTTGCGCAGTTCAGATGATAGCGATAGCGGTAGAGCGCATCGGGGAGAGCGGCCACGCATCCTCTCTCCGACATTCTCAAAAACAGTTCCTGATCCTCCCAGCCCATGCACTCTTCGCGGTAGCCTCCGGCTTCGTCAAAAGCACTGCGGCGGAACATCACGGAGCCATGCGGGAAGGGCGGGAACAGAGAGCGGCGCAAGATGCGCCAACGGTCGCGCGGGCGAACCCTGCGCCCCTTTGCATCTATCCCCTCGCAGAGCGTTCCCAGCAATATTATCTCCGGGCAATCGCGCATCACTTCCCATTGCCGCATCAATCTCTCGGGATGTGAAACGTCGTCTGCATCCATTCTTGCGACGAGCGGCGCGCGTGATTGCGAGACGACGAAGTTGGAGCTGCCGGAGAGACCGAGCTTGCGCTCTGTGAAGTGAAGGCGTATCCGCTCATCCTTCTTCGCCCACTCCCGTAGCGTCTTGCCCGAATCATCCGTCGAAGCGTCATCGAGGATAACAAACTCAAAGTCAGTGAAACTCTGATTGAGGATGCTGCGGATGCTCTCGTCAAGAAAGGGCAGAGCGTTGTGGACCGGCATCACAACGCTGATCGCCGGCGCAGAACTCTCTGCCCTTTCCTTATCGCTCTTAGCTTGATGTTGTTCGATACCGGATGACATGCGCTCAAAGACCTAACCGACAACAGGGCAGCCTGTCTCACAAATGCTCTGCGGCAAAGACCACGAGCTTGGCAGACGGCAGCAAGATAAACTGCGCGAGTATGGTCCCGATGAAACGGCTGAGCACAAACAGCAGGACACACCTCCTGAAGTACGCACCGCTTGCGCGTCCTCCAACTACGTCATCCGTCAGGATTGAGAGATAAGGGTCTATGTAAACGAAAAGCAGGATAGTCGAAAGACCGTTGATGACAGGCGACATGCTATTGGCTGTGACACGCAGAGACGGGTTGAGATAACCCGCATATAGAGAAGCAAAGACGCCGACTGTTATCAAAGCTGTTGCGACCACATTAAAAAGGATGATGCGGAGCGGCGCTTGTTGAAAGCTCAACTGCGAAAGATTCTCTCTGACAGCAGGCACTGCGGCGGCGTCTCTCATCTGTCGCAGTCCCGAAAGAGAAAAACTTTTGAGCAACAGACGCGGCACAGAGCGATAGACGCTAAAGGCATCAATCGCTTTCGTAAACAATCTTTGAAAGGTCGGGATGAGCAACGCCCCGACGAGCGTTGCCAGCGACGCCGCCAGCAGCAACCATCGAAAATCTGCCTGCGCATTCGACAGATCGCCGCGCAGGATATTCCGCTCGACATGTTTCGCCAGCAGTGGTCCTTGAAAAGTGTTTGAGGTTCTTGAGACAAGCACGAGCACGTTAAAGAGCGCAAAGGAGACAGCGATGCGGCCCGTTCTGACTCCCGCAATTCTGAGAGCGTAAGAGAGCGTGCTGATTAGATGGATGACGAATGTCAGAATAAAAACCAGAATCACTTGCTTGCTCATGAATATATTGACGACGCAGGGGCGCGCTCGATATAAACCTTTAACTATCCACTTTCAAGCGGCTGCTCAACTCAGTTTACGTATAAAGACGTGGAGCGCCAACTTTATCACGCGCGAGGATTTTTTTCTGGCATCACGCACGCACATTCATGTAGATTAAGTCCGGCCAATTTACAAAACTTTTCTTGCGGGCGAGCGTTTGGGTTGTATTGATGATCAGCGGGCGAGATTTTGTTTTAATTTCAAGCATCGAATGGGATTTCCTGTGGCAGAGCCATCAGGAGATCGCTGAAAGGCTGGCGCGAGCCGGGAATCGTGTCCTCTATATTGAGAATACGGGAGTGCGCGCGCCGCGTTTGTCTGATGCCGGGCGCATCGCAACGCGACTCGGCAGATGGGCACGCGCCACAACTTCGCATGGCGTTCGCCAGGTCGCTCCGAACCTTTACGTTTGCTCTCCTCTGGTGATGCCTCCGCTTGGGCGAAGGTGGCAGAGGATTTCCAACCGCCGCTTTCTCCTGCCGTTCATCGCTCGCGCTGCGCGCAGACTGCACATGCGCGACCCCATACTCTGGACATTCCTCCCGACTGATACAGCCTCAGACATCATAAATCTCCTACGCACGCCTCATAGTGTTGTCATCTATCACTGCCTTGCCGATTTCAGTCTGCTGGCCTCAGAGCCGCATCGGCTGGTCCATAATGAAGAGCAGTTACTCCAATTATGCGATCTGGTTCTGGCTCCATCCGAGCTACTCGCCGCGAGATGCAGTGAGTGGGCGCGCAACGTTCACCTCTTTCCACACGCCGTCAACCTTGACGTGTTCCCGCAGGAAAGAGAGTTTAATGGCGAATCACAACACGAGCTGATGCTGCAAGCTTTGCCGAGACCTGTGATTGGTTATGTGGGCGGGCTGCATCGTCACGTTGATGTGACTTTGCTGGAAGCCATCGCGCGTGCGCGACCACGCTGGTCATGGGTCTGTGTTGGTCCATCTCAGACACGAACCGGAAGACTCAATCGCCTGCCGAATGTGTATCTGCTGGGCCGTCGTCCGCATCAGGAGTTGCCAGCCTACATTGGCTCTTTCGACGTGTGTATTGTGCCTTACGCGAGCAGTCCGCTTACTGAGACGATTGTGCCGACAAAGCTTCAGGAGTATCTGGCGATGGGTAAGCCTGTGGTTTCGACCCCTCTGCCAGCCGTCCGCCAGATCAGCCTTCAACATGAGGTTGTGATTATCGCGGATGATCGTCCCGAAAATTTTGTCGGCGCGATTGAGCGAGCGTTGTCTCTCGGCGCGGATGCAACAACGAAGCTGCGTTGTCAGGAGGTGGCGGCGTCAAACGGATGGCGTGAGCGTTTACTCACAGCGTGCGAGTTGATCGAACAAGAGATTAGAGCCAAGGCTAGACTGCCTTTAGCTCTTTGAGTAGCTCGAATACTCCGGTAACGGGATAACAGTTAAATGTTTTCGGTACTAGAGCGGGATGC